>NZ_DDCI01000014.1:0-43567 GCF_002335265.1 Cupriavidus sp. UBA2010 | reverse complement strand
CCTTCCCCCTTCCCCCTTCCCCTTTCCCGAGAGCGGCGGCCTAATCGAGCAGGCGCGACAAAGCAGGCGGAAGCCCCGCGTTGGGCTTGCGCGGCGGGCGGGCGAAGCTGCCCTCGCGCGCGCTGCCGGCTTGCAGCGCCACCAGCGATTCGCAATGCCGCACGGCGCTGCTGACGCCGTCCACCACCGGTACCGGAATACGGCCCTTGAGCGAGCGGGCCAGTCCGGCCAGCGGCGCGCCGGCCACGATGATCACGTCAGCGCCGTCCTCGCGCACAGCTTGCAGCGCGAGTTCTTCCAGACGTGCCGAGTGGTCTTCCTGCACGCTGCCAATATCGCGCAGCGGTTCCTGTAATGAGCGGATGCTGGCCAACCGGTCGCCCAGGCCATTGGCCGCCACGCATTCGCGATACCACGCCTGAATGCGGTGTGAAATTGCGATGATGGAGAAACGCTGCCCCAACAGGCAGGCGCTGGCCAGCGCGGCTTCCGTCATGCCTACCACGGGTACGTCGAACAACTCCTTCAGACCGGCCAGGCCGGGGTCGCCAAACGCGGCCACGATCAGGCCGTCGAACTGGCCCGCGTGCTCGGCGGCGGCGCAGGCGGTGGCGTAGCCACCCACCAGCGCTTCGAAGCGCGTCTCGATATAGGCCACGCCGAACGGGGCGGTTGCCATCGTGATGCGGGTGTCCGGCGACGCGGTGCGCTTGGCTTCGGCGTGAATCAGGTCGGTGACCGACTCACTGATATTCGGATTGACGATGAGCAGGTTCATGGCGAATCAGATCTCGGGTTGTCCAGCTTCGAGGAACTTGCCGCGTCCAGCCGCAGGCTCCAGGTACTCGCCATTACGCACGATCAGTTCGCCGCGCGAGAAGGTAGTCATCGGCCAGCCGGTGACCTCGATGCCTTCATACGGCGTGTAGTCCACCGCGTGGTGCAGGTTGGCGTTGGCGATGCGCACCTTGCGCGTGGGGTCCCAGAGCACGATGTCCGCATCGGCGCCGACAGCAATCGTGCCCTTGCGCGGGTAGAGCCCGTAGATCTTGGCGGGGCGGTACGACGTGAGTTCCACGAATTGGTGCAGCGAGAGCTTGCCGCGCGCCACGCCGTCGAACAGCAACGGCAGGCGGGTTTCGATGCCCGGCACGCCATTGGGGATGTGGTCGAACGGCTGTGCCGTGCCGCCCAGCTTTTTGCCTTCCGGATCGTCGTAGTTGAACGGCGCATGGTCCGACGAGAACACGCTGAACACACCATTGGTCAGCGCACGCCAGACGGCGGCCTGGTTCTCCGGGTCGCGTGGCGGCGGGCTGCAAACGCACTTCGCGCCTTCGTAGCCGTCGTCGCCGCCCATGCCCATGTCCTCGGCGGTCAGGTACAGGTACTGCGGGCAGGTTTCCGCCAGTATCTTCATGCCACGACCCTGCGCCCAGCGGATCTGCTCGATGGCTTCCTTGCCGGAGACGTGCACGATCAGGATCGGCACGTCCACCAGTTCCGCGAACGTGATGGCGCGATGCGTGGCCTCGCGTTCGACGGCATCGGGGCGCGCCAGCGCGTGGAAGCGCGGCGCGATGCGGCCTTGCCCCACGAGCTTGTCGGTCAGCCACGAGATGCAGTCGGCATTCTCGGCGTGCACCATGACCAGCGCATTGTTCTGCCGCGCCACGTCGAGCACGGACAGCATCTCGCGGTCCGACAGCTTGAGGTCGTCATAGGTCATGTAGACCTTGAAGGAGCTATAGCCCTGGCGGATCAGTGACGGCAGTTCGTCCTCCAGCACGGCGGGGGTGGGGTCCGCCACGATCAGGTGGAACGCGTAGTCGATCACGGCGCGGCCATCGGCGCGACGGTGATAGTCGTCCACGGCCGCCTTGAGCGAAGCGCCTTTCTCCTGCGCGGCGAACGGGATCACAGTGGTCGTGCCGCCGCACGCGGCCGCGCGCGTGCCGGTGAAGAAGTCATCGGCCATGCGCATGCCGTCGGGCATCGGCTGGTCCAGGTGGCAGTGGCCGTCTACGCCGCCGGGCAAGGCCAGCAGGCCGGTGGCGTCGACTTCGCTGGCAGCCGGCGGCAGGTCGTGGCCAAGTGCCACGATGCGGCCGCCGCGCACGCCAATGTCGCAACGGTAGCGGTCGGAGGCGGTGACCACGTCGGCATTGCGGATCACCAGGTCGAGATTGTTGTCTGCGGGCATGGTCGTCACTCCGAGGGGTTGCCGGTCATTCGACTTCGCGGAACAGGCGGCCCCAGCCCTGCAGCGCGCGGGTATCAACACCGGCCAGACGCAGCGACTTCCACACCACGGTGGCGATCGTGTCGTAGACCGGGATGCCGGTCTCGGCCTCGAGCGCTTCCACCAGATGCGCGGCACGCAGGTTGGTGCAGAACGTGGTGATGGCCTGTGGCTTTTCGGCGGCCAGCTCGCGCACCATCTTGCGGACGGTGTCCTCGTCCACTTCGGCGAAGCTGTAGTTCACATGCAATCCCAGGTGGCGCTCCGTCGAACAGTCGAAACCGCTGCGCTGGTAGTTGGCGACGATGCGCTCCTGCACATCGTGCAGGTACGGCGTGGCCAGGCCGAAGCGGCGTGCGCCGGTCTTTTCCAGGATTTCGTTCAGGGCCAGCACCGAGGTGGTGGCGGGGATGCCCGTGGCCTCGGTGATCTGGCGGCACAGCGCTTCATCCTTGTCGAAGCCGAGCCAGCCCGACGACGTGCCGTTCCACGCGATGACGTCCACGCGGGCATCGGCCAGCAGGCGAGCGGCAGCAAGGATCTTCTCCAGATCGAACTGGCCGAGCGCCTGATCGCGCAGGGAAATCTCGGTCACGGTGAAGCGCGAAAAATGCGCGCTGACATTGGGCAGGCCGCTGACCATCGCGCTGGTGATGGGTTCGAGCGCGGTGTTGGAGGACGGCGTGAGCATGCCGAGGCGAATCTGTCTGGTCATGATGGGTATTACTCAGGAGTTCAAACGGGCGCCGTCCGCAGGGGCGACGCCTCTGTATTCGTGTGGAATTCGGGGTTCCAGCGCTGCGGCGGTACCGTCAGACCGGAATTTTCTTTTCGTAGTCGATGTTGGTCGACGCCAGCAGCAGGCCGATGCCGCAGGCGGCAAAGAACATCAGTGCCAGGAAGTACGAGCCGGTGGCCTGGACGATCAGGCCGACGATGATCGGCACGCTGATGCCGGCGATGTTGCCGCCCAGGTTCATCACGCCGCCGAGGAAGCCCACCTTGTTGCGGGTGCCCAGCATCGACGGGACGGACCAGAACAGGCCGCACCAGCGCAGGAAGAACAGGGTGGAGGACAGCAGCACCACGACCGCTACGGGGTCGGTGACGTAGGCGACCGAGAAGATCGACACCGTGGCCACCACCGCGGCGATGCCGAACAGTGTGCGCATCACCACGTTCGGGCGTCCGCCGGCTTCTTTCCACTTGTCGGCGATCCAGCCGCCGAGCAGCTCGCCGACGAATCCGGCGAAGAAGATGATGAAGCTCGCGCCGCCCATCTGCTTCAGGTCGAAGCCGCGGGCCTTGCTCAGGTAGGTGGGCATCCAGGTCAGCAGGCCGTAGAACACGGCGTTGAAGCACATCCAGCTGATGGCCATGCACCAGACCGAGCGGTACTTGAAGAAGTCCAGCGAGCGGCCGCTCAGGTTGGTCGGCTCCTCGCTGTGCTCCAGGGCAAGCGCGTCCTCGATATGACGGGCTTCTTGTTCATTCACGCCGAGGTGTTCGCGTGGCGAGTTGCGGATGTACCACCATGCCACGAAGCCGGCCAGAACCGTGCCAACGCCGGCCACCACGAACGACAGGCGCCACGAGCCCAGTTCGCTGATCAGCCCGGCAATGATGAGCGAGCCGAGCGCCGCGCCCAGCGGCGCGCCGCCGTCGAGCAGCGTGGCGCCACGGCCGCGTTCGTTCTTCGTCATCCAGATGGCATTGAGTTTGCCGCCGGCCGGGTAGATCGGGGCTTCCGCAGCGCCGAGCCCCAGCCGCGTCAGCAGCAGCGAGGTGGCATTGGTGCAGACCGCTGCCAGCGCCTGGAACGCGCCCCAGAACACGGTAGCCGTAGCGATCACGATGCGCGGCTTGTACTTGTCGGCCAGCATGCCGCCCGGCACCTGCATGACGGCATAGGTCCAGAAGAACGAACTCAGGATCAGCCCCTGCATGGCGGGACTCAGGTCGAATTCCTTCGCGATCAGCGGCATGGCCACCGACAGCGATGCGCGGTCGATGTAGTTGATCGCCACGAGCAGCAGCATCATCAGGAAGATCTTCCATCGCACGCTGCTGCGGGGAACCGCGAGCGAGGCTGCGGCGGGGCTTGTGGATTGCATGACGGGTGTCTCCTTGTCCTTGATGCCTTCGATGAGGCGTTTGGTTTAGTGTGTCGCGCAACTGGACGCAGTATAGGATACGTAATCTGTAATTACAACATCTGTAAGTCATTGATTTATATAGACGACGAATGCACAGATTAGGTGTGTGGTAGCCTCCTGATGGTGCAAATTCCCCAACCTGGTGATGTCTGTGACACAAGCGCTTCCCAAAACCGCCCGGCTCCGCACGCTGGGCATGTCCGCCGAGATCGCGGCGCGGTTGCGCACGATGATTCAGGAAGGCGAGCTGCCGCCGGGCGTGCGGATCGACGAGAAGGCCTTCTGCGAGGCCTTCGATGTGTCGAAGACGCCGTTGCGTGAAGCACTGAAGGTGCTGGTGGCCGAGGGGCTGGTCCTGCATCGCCAGTACATCGGCTATCGCGTTGCGCCGCTCGATCTCGACGAACTGCGCGCCACATTCGAGACGTTGCATGGGCTGGAGGCACATGCCGGGGACCTGGCGGCGCAGCGGCTCAGCGATGCGGCCGTGACCAAGATCGAACGTCGCCATCAGGCCATGATCGACGCGCACGACGCCGGACGCCGCACCGACTACTTCCGCATTAACCAGGAAATCCACCAGCTCATCATCGACGGTGCCGGCAACGCCGTGCTGGCCGGCATCTATGCGATGCTGATGAGCAAGGTCCACCGCGCCCGTGGCGCGGCCAACGCGGATATGCTGCGCTGGCAGGAATCGCATACCGAGCACGAGGAGATCATCGCGGCGCTGCGCGAGCCGGGGCGTCCGCGTCTGGCCGACGTGCTGCGACGGCATTCCGAGAACACCGCGAAGGAAGTGTTGCGCGTGGTCGAGCAGACGCTGGCCGAGCCTGCGGCGCGCGCGGCGGGTGGCGGGCGACGCTGACAGGCACTGACGATTTCTCTCCGGGCCTGAGGGACCTGCCGTTTTTCCGATGGATCAACATTGCTCTTCAGGAATAGTGAAGACGGCTTCACCATTTGTGGCTGGCTCCGCCGCCTGGCGGTACCTATAGTCCACGCCAGCGCGGCTTTCCCCAACCGCGACGACAATGGAGACATAAAACATGATCAGGACATGGGTCGGCGCGTGTGCTGCGGTTGTGACGCTGTTCGCCTCGACCGCTCAGGCCGAGGACATCCGCGTGATGACATCGGGCGGATTCACGGCTGCCTACAAGATCCTGGGTCCGAAGTTCGCCGGGGAGAGCGGCAACACGCTGGAGACGACGCTTGGGCCGTCGATGGGGCAATCACCGGAAGCCATTCCGAACCGGCTGGCGCGCGGCGAGCAGGCCGACGTGGTGATCATGGTCGGCTACGCGCTCGACGATCTGATCAAGAAGGGCGTGGTCGATCCGAAGTCGCGCGTCGAACTGGCCGATTCGCGCATCGGCATGGTAGTGCGGCAGGGCGAGGTGGTGCCCGATATCCGTACCGTGGACGCGCTGCGTCACGCGCTGATGCAGGCGAAGTCGATTGCCTATTCCGATAGTGCCAGCGGCGTGTACGTTCAGCGCGAGCTGTTCAAGCGGCTCGGTGAGCCAGAGGCACTGAGCGCCAAGGCGAAGAAGATCGAGAAGACCCCTGTGGCCTCGGTCGTCGCCAATGGCGAGTACGAGATCGGTTTCCAGCAGGTGAGCGAGCTGTTGCCGGTGTCTGGTGTGAGTTTCGCCGGACGCATCCCCGAGGACGTGCAGTCGATCACGCGTTTCGCCGGCGGGATTCCTGTCAACGCTGCACACCCCGCGCTGGCAAAGGCATTGCTCGACTACATGGCTGCGCCGGCCGCCCAGACGGTTGTGAAGGAGACGGGCCTCGATTCCGTCCCCCACTAGGTTTTTCGGAGACTGCAGTACTGCCCCGGGGCCGGCGTTTGCCGGCCCTTTTTCATTGGGTGTGGATCTGGGCGATCACCACGAGGATGACCGCCGCATTGCCGGGCTGCTGGAAATGCGAGGAGATCGTCCGCGCATGGCCAGCCCTTGCGCCCAGCACATCCACGAGCAGATCGGAGGCGCCATCTATGACCGCCGGCTGCTGCAGCCAGCCTTCCGCGCTGGCGACATGGCCCTCCACCCGCACGATGTGATCCAGGCGGTCGAAGCCACCCAGGTACGCGTGGATCTGGGCCAGTACGTTGAGCGCGGCCAGCACGGCGGCTTGCCGGCCTTCTTCCAGGGTCAGGTCCCTGCCGACCTGCCCCTGCCAGACGACCTTGCCGTCGGCCAGCGGCAATTGTCCAGAAATAAAGAGCAGATTGCCTGCCTGGCTGACGGCGGTGTAGTTGCCCAAAGGCCTGGGCGGATCGGGCAGCATCAGGCTGCGCGCCGCGAGCCGTTGCTGCGCGAGGGTATCGAACGAGTTGGCATGCATCATGAGCTGGCTCCGGTGTTGATCACGGGGCGATGACGGTTGGGGCAGGGGCCTCCGTCGCTCGCAAGGGGCGCGGCGACGGCGGCACAAGACCATTCAGCGGCCGGCGCTGTAGCCGCCGTCTACTGCCAGCACGGTGCCGGATACGAAGTCTGCCTTGGCGAGGTAGAGCACGGCGGCGTTGATCTCGTCGATGCGGGCGATGCGGCCCAGTGGATGCAGGCGACCCAGCGCGTCGTGAGTTTCCGCTGCGTGCATCGGGGTATCCGTCACGCCGGGCGCGACCGCATTCACGGTGACGCCGAACGGCGCCAGTTCCAGCGCCAGGGCCCGGGTGGCCTGATTGAGACCGCCCTTGAGTGCCACGGCCAGCAGAGCCGGCACGCCGGCGTGCGGCTGCAGCGCGATCGATGCGGTGATGTTGATGATCTTGCCTTGCCGGCGCTCGCTCATGTGCCGCGCGGCTTCCTGCGAGGGATACAGCGTGCCCTTCAGGTTGGTCGCGATCTGTAGCTCGATTTCTTCGGGCGTGAACTGCACGAAAGGTTTGGCGGTGAAGATACCGGCGTTGTTGACCAGCACGTCGACATGACCGAAGCGCGCAACGGCCTGCGCGAAGACTTCGCGTGCTGTGTCCGGGAGCCCAATGTCGCCAGCCACGCCAACGAAGCGCTCGCCGGCGCCCAACTGCGCGGCCGTGGCTTGCAGGCGTTCCTGCGAGCGGCCGGTGCCGACCACGTTGTACCCGTCCTTCAGAAAGGCCTCGGCCAGACCCAGGCCGATGCCGCTGGTGGCGCCAGTGATGATGACGGTGGGATGTGTGTTGCTCATGATGTGCTCCAGAGAGATAGGTGACGGGGACCGGCGTCGCGTTTGCAGTGCCGCCTCCGGTTGAACACACTCTATTCCGGCATCAGAGAGCAAAAAACGGGGTTGTGTACACTTGTCCTGTTACATGAGGTAATAAATATGCATAGGCACTTCGACGACGTCCTGCTCGGCAGCATCGAACTGTTTTGCCTCGCGGCCGAAGCAGGGAGCTTCACCGCCGCAGCCAACACCGCCGGGGTCACGCCGGCGGCCGTAAGCCGCTCGATCTCGCGGCTGGAGAAGCGCCTGGGCGTGCGCCTTTTTGTGCGGTCCACGCGCAGCATCCGGCTGACCGAGGGCGGCAGGAGCTACTTTGAGCAATGTCGTGGCGCGCTCAACCAGTTGATCGAGGCCGAGCGCAAAGTCACGGGCGAGCAGGTTCAGCCTTCGGGCACCCTGCGTATCAGCGCGCCGACGACTTACGGGCACTACCGGCTGCTGCCCTTGCTGCCCGTCTTGCGCGAGCGGTTCCCTCTCCTCAGGTTCGAGATCCAGATCGGCAACCGCAATATCGATTTCCACGAGGAGAACTTCGACGTGGCGATCCGGTTCCGCGCGCAGCCGGATTCGACAATGGTCTCGCGGCATCTGGAGGATGCGGAACTGGTGGTGGTGGCAAGCCCTGGATATCTGAAGCGGGCCGGACGGCCGCAGGCGCTCGAGGATCTGCAGCGGCACGAGTGCATTCAGTTCGATCTGCCCAGCAGTGGCCGGCCGATTGCGTGGCTGTTCATGGATGGCGGCCGTGAACGGGAGGTGCTGGCCACGGAAAGCCATTATCTGTGCTCCGAGGACGTGCTTGCCGGCGTCACCCTGGCCAAGTCCGGTGCCGGTCTGTTCCAAACCTACCGCTTTATCGTCGAACGGGACTTGGTCGACGGCACGCTGGTCGAGGTCCTGCAGCCATTTGCCGGCCGGTCACGGCCGGTCAGTCTGATGTACCCGCACGGGCGCCTGCTGCCGTCGCGGGTCCGGGTGTTCGTGGATTTTCTGATGGAGCATGCGGCGGCCCTGGCAAGTGCGCGGGGGGCGGGGAAGCCTGCCCGGGGCTAGCGAATGAGCGAATGGCCGGGCGGCGGCTGTTTCGCAAGTGGCCGTGAAAAAAAGAGTCGGCCGAACCTTCTCACCCTCCTTTCTTAGGGAAATCGTCTCTATCTTGTAACGAGGTCAACCGATAATATTTCAAGACGTTACGAAATATTACGAGACCAGGCCTGCGTTCCCCACATCACATTTCAATGAGACGGGCCGGCTCGAAAGCCTCAGCGCATGTATCGCATGAGGCCAGGGTTGAATCCGCGCACGCCAAGCCCGAGCCAGGGCGGTGTGTGCCATACAAGGGGAGCAGTCAGTCGTGCATGAACCAGTGTCGTACTTGCAGGGGCTCGTCCACGTCCGTGCGGGGGGGCTTGTTGACCTTTATCCGGCGTATTACCTGCGATATCTCGCCTCCGTGGCGTCGATATCTGCCTTCTGTTATCCGGCGGGCAGCCGCAAGTGGCTGACGCGGCGTGCCAAGCTGATTGCGCTGTCGGCCGTGCGGGCCGGTTCGGCCCGGTCGTGGCTGCGCGCCGCAGCGTCGTCGCCGCTGCTGCAGCGGGTGGTGGTGGCGCGGCCGTTGATGCTGGAGAAGCCATTCCGGCCGCTTGGCGCGCTGGGTCTGGGCTTTGGTGACCGGGCGAGGTTGGTGGTGGACCACTACGTGCTGGCCGAAGCCGCACTGCCCGTTTGCGTCTGCGATCGAATCTATCTGTCCGGCGGACTCCGGTGGATGTCCGAGGATGGGCGCTACGAGCTTCGCCTGGCCGATTCCGGCCCAAATCCCAAGGAAGGCGAGCTGGCTTTCTACTGGACCGATATCGAGACCGGGGTTTGCCTGACGCAGCTGAGCTTCTATCTCAGGCGTGGCGACCACGGTCCGGAAATCTATGTCGGCGGCCTGCAGGGGCCGATGGGCGAGCAGAGCCGTGAATGGATTCGCCTTGCCACCAAGGCCAGCGAAGGCCTGCGGCCCAAGGATGTCGTGATGGAGGCGTTGCTGGCGTTCGCCGCACACGTTGGCGCCCGGCGTGTGGTGGGGGTGTCCCGCGCCAATCACGTCAGCCGGCAGCGCAACACGCCGCGTGAAATCCTGGCGGACTACGAAGGCTTTTGGGCGGAGTACCACGGCACGTCGCTTGCGGATGGCAACGTCGATGTGCCGATCTGCCAGCCACAACGCGATATTGCGGAGATTCCTTCCAAGAAGCGGTCGGCCTGGCGCCGCAAGCAGGCATTTGCCGAAGCGGTGCGCGCGACGGTGGCGGACTGGCTGCGTGCCGACGCGGTCCCCGCCGGCAACGATCCCCAACTTCCTGTTGCCGCAGCTGTCGCTGCCTGATCGCGTATGGAAGAATCTGGTCGTGGTAAACCCTAGTAGTCTAGCTACCTAGACTTTTAATAGAGTCCGATATCGACTTGGCGCGCCGGCTGAATGCCGGCGCGTTTCGTATGCCGGACGCCAACGACCTCCTCTCTCGCAGCCGCGAACCTGTCTATCTACAGCTGGCCACGATCTTTCGACGACAGATCGAAAGCGGCGCGTGGCGGCCAGGTGAACAGATTCCTTCCCTCGAAGCGCTCTGCCGTCAGTACGGCGTGGCGCGCATGACCATGCACAACGCCCTTTCCCGCCTGGACGAGGAAGGGCTGGTCGAGCGCTCGCGTGGCCGGGGGACGTTCGTCAAGGCGGGCGGCCGTGAATGCCGGCGAATGGCGTTGCCGATCAACTGGAACCAGGCCGTGGCCGTGGGCGACAAGCTGTCCACGGAGGCCATCGTCGAATCCACCGCCGATGTGCCGCTGCCTGATGACCTGGGCATGCCCTGCGACGGCCGTCGCGCCGATGCCTACCATTTCCTGCACCGCGCTCATCGCACCGATGGAAGACCGTTCGCCGTGGGCGAGGTCTATATCGCCGCCGATGTCTTCGCGCGCGACCCCGAGGCTTTCCGCCACGGCGCGTCGGTGCCGGTGCTCGACCGATTTCCCGGCCTCAAGGTCAATGCCGCGCGGCAGCGGCTGTCGATCGTTCCGGCCGGTGCCGAATCCGCCAGCGCGCTCGAACTGGCCGTGGGCGCCCCCGTGGCCGAACTGCGGCGTTTTGCCTGCGTCGACGACGTGATCGTTTATTACGCGCGGATTGAATTCCCGACCGAGTATGTCTGCCTGGATTTCGATCTGCTCGCCCCCCATTCCTGACAACACCCACCCAATACGGAACCTGCAATGGAGACTCAAGACACGATGAATGGCGCGGAAAGCCTGGTGAAGACGCTGCTGGCTTGCGGCGTCGATACCTGCTTTGCCAACCCCGGCACCAGCGAAATGCATTTCGTGGCGGCGCTGGACCGGATTCCCGGCATGAAATGCGTGCTGGGCCTGTTCGAAGGCGTGGTCACTGGCGCGGCCGATGGCTACGCGCGCATGGCCGACAAGCCGGCCGCCACGCTGCTGCACTGCGGCCCGGGGCTGGCCAACGGCCTGGCCAATCTGCACAACGCGCGCCGCGCGCAGACGCCGGTCATCAATATCATCGGCGATCAGGCCACGTATCACCGCCCGCTCGACGCGCCGCTGACCGCGGATACCGAAGGTTGGGCGCGCCCTGTTTCCGTCTGGACGCGTACCGCTACCCATGCGGCGTCGGTTGGTGCCGATGCCGCCGCGGCGGTGCAGGCCGCGACTTCCGCACCGGGTGGCGTGGCAAGCCTGATCTTGCCATCGGATGTTTGCTGGGATGCGGGTGGCAAGGTGGCCGCGCCGCTGCCGGCGCTGGCCGTGCCGAAGGTGTCGCCCGATGCCGTGCAGAACGCCGCGCGCGTGCTGCGCAGCGGCCAGCCCACGCTGATCGTGCTGGCGGGCAACGCCTTGCGCGCTGGCGCTCTGGCTGATGCGCACCGGATTGCCGCCGCCACCGACGCGCGACTGATCACGCCGATGTCGAATTCGCGCGTGACACGTGGACGTGGCCATCTGGCTGTTGACCGTATTCCGTACTCCGGTGACGTGGCACGCCAGAAGCTGGCGGGTATCCGTAATGTGATCCTGGTCGGCGCGCCCGCACCGGTGACGTTCTTCGCCTATCCGGGCAAGTCGCCGCGTCCGTACCCCGAGGATGCCGTCATCCACGTGCTGGCCCGGCCCGAAGAGGATCTGGGCGAGGCATTGGCCCGCCTGTCGGACGAACTGGGCGCGCGTAATGCTCCGCTGCCGGCCTCGGCCCATATCACGGCGGAGCCGGCAAAGGGTGCGGTGACATCCGAGGCGGTGGCGCAGACGCTGACCGCGCTGTTGCCAGAACAGGCCGTAGTGGTGGAAGAGAGTGTGAGCTTCGGCCGCGCGTTCTATCCCGGCACGGTCCATGCCACGCCGCACGACTGGCTGCAACTGACCGGCGGCGCCATCGGCGCTGGCCTGCCGCTGGCCACGGGCGCTGCAATCGCGGCACCGGACCGCCGCGTGGTGGCGTTGCAGGCCGATGGATCGGGCATGTACACGCTGCAGTCGCTGTGGACCATGGCGCGTGAAAAGCTTGACGTGACGATCGTGCTGCTGGCCAATCGCAAGTACGCGATCCTGCTGGGCGAGCTGGCTGGTGTGGGTGCCAATCCTGGCAAGACCGCGCTGGATATGCTCGACCTCGGCAATCCGGATCTGGACTGGGTCAAGATGGCCAACGGTATGGGCGTGGAAGCTGCGCGTGCGGAGAACATGGAGACGTTCGCCGACCTGTTCCGCATGGCCAACCAGCGCAAGGGCCCGTTCCTGATCGAGCTGGTGATCTGAGGGGCATTCCTCGCAGATTGACGGCGCCCCTCTCCCGCTTGGCGGGAGAGGGGCGCTAACCTTCCTTCAACCTTCCACTTCCGCCCAGCCAGCCATTGCCTGGCCGCCGGCATCGTCGCCGGTCCACAGAATCACCTTCCCGGGTGTCTCCGCATCGTCCATACCACCGACGGTGACCGTATCCAGATGGAACAGCGGCGCAAGCCCGCGGAAGCCGAAGCGCTTCACGCGCGCGTCGGGGCGCTCGTGCCGCAGCAGTTCAAGCATCAGCATCGCCTGCATCGGTCCATGCACGATCAGGCCCGGGTAGCCCTCCACGTCGCGCACGTAGTCGAGATCGTAGTGAATGCGGTGGCCGTTGAACGTGAGCGCCGAATAGCGGAACAGCAGCACCGGATCGGCCTTGAGTGACCGGCCGAACTGCGCGGTGTGCGCCAGTCGCGGACGCGGCGGTTGCGGCTGGCCGCGCTCGGGCATGGCGCGATAGACGATGTCATGACGCTCGTTCAGCGCGGTTTCGCCGTTGACGCTGAGCTCATGATCGACGGTCACGAACCAGAGTTCGCCGGTGCGGCCAGACTTGTGCTGGACATCGGTGATGGTCGATGTCTTCGTCACGGTTTCGCCCACGCGCAGGCCGCGTTTGAACGTCACTTCGCTACCGGCCCACATGCGGCGCGGCAACGGTACCGGCGGGAGGAAGCCGCCAAGCGCGGGATGTCCGTCCACGCCGATTTCGTGCTGCGGCGCGCGCGGCAGGAAATAGAGCCAGTGCCACAGCGGTGGCAGCGGCTGGCTGACGAGCGCGTCACCATCCAGGTCGAAGGTGGCCGCCAGCCCTTGCACCGGTTCCGCGGCGAGCGTTTCGGTGCGGGATTCGGTGCGGCCGATCCACTCGCGCAGTTCTTCGAGGGTAGGGGTGGTCATGTGGATCTCGCAGGCTCTCGTGGTAATCAGCGGGCGGCGGGCAGCCAGTCGTTGACGTTGGCTTCGCGGTCGAGCTGCCAGACGCGCGCAATGATCGCGCGCATCTCGGCTTCGGTCGCGCCGTGGCGGAACGCGCCGAGCTGGATGGCCTTCGCCTCGAGTTCGGGACGCGACAGCGTGTTGTCGGGGTCACCCTTGGGCACGTCGACACGCGCCTGCAGCGTACGGCCGTCAGTGGTGCGCACCGTCACGCGGCCGATCCACTGGCGCGGATAGGCGGTGTTGATTTCCTCGTCGAGTTCCATCGTGACCTTGTCGCGGAACGCCGAGACCTGCGCATCCTTCAGCGAATGCTGCTCGAACTCGCCCAGGCCGGCATGGGCGTGCACGGCGACCAGGCCGAGCACCGTGCCCATCGAGAACTTGGCCTGATGGATCGTTGCCGGGTTGACCACCGGGCCAAGCACGTCGATCGCGCCCTGATGGACGTGCGCCGTGACGGCGGCGATCTGGTCGGCTTGCAGTCCTTCGCGCAGCATCAGCGCCTTCAGCGCGTCCGCGGCCGGATGCGTGTGGCGGCACGAGGCGAAGAACTTGAACGACGTTTCCGCCGTGGCCCAGCGCGTGCCGAGGCCATCAGTCAGCGCCGCCGGATTGGCGTCGCTGGACATCCCCGCTGCCATGCCCTGCGCGCCTTCCAGGATCTGGCGCGCGCCGGTGAAACCCGCGCGTGCCAGCCAGGCGGACTGCAGGCCATCGGCGGCGGCCTTGGCCGTGTGCAGTTGCTTCGAATCCGCGGCGTCGCGCAGGAATTCCCACAGGCCAGCGGCCTGTGTGCCCGCGGAACCCAGTGCCTGGTTGATACCTTCGGCATCGAGTCCGTACAGCTTGGCTACTGCCGCCGCAGCGGCCAGCGTGCCGACGGTGCCGGTGGTGTGGAACACGCGGTAGTGCGAGCGGCCCATGAACTCGCCGATGCGGATGCCTGCTTCGTAGCCGGCGATCGAGGCCAGCAGCACTTCCGCGCCGGTTTTGCCTTCCGCCTGCGCGGCGGCAACTACGGCCGGGAACACCACCGCGGCGGGGTGGAGCACCGAGCCGTTGTGGACGTCATCCTGCTCGACCACGTGTGACGAGGCGCCGTTGATCAGCGCGGCGAAATAGGGCGATGTGCGACGGCGGTCGACGAAGACCTCGGCCTGGCCGGTGGCCGGGCCCATCGCGGCGGCGAACTCCTGGATGCGTCGCACGGCGGGCGCGTCCTTGCCGGCGATGGCCGATGCGATCCAGTCGAGGAACAGATCCTTGGTGCGCTCGATGACGGGCGACGGCACATCGGCGAGCGTGAACCGCGCGAGAAACTCGCAGAGCTGGCGGGTCGGATAGCGGGTATCGATGTCGGACATGGTGGGTATCAGAACGAGCGGGGCAGTTCGAGAACGTGTTCGGCGACGAACGACAGGATCAGGTTGGTCGAGATCGGCGCCACCTGGTACAGGCGCGTTTCACGGAACTTGCGCTCGATGTCGTACTCGGCGGCAAAGCCGAATCCACCGTGCGTCTGCAGGCAGACGTTGGCCGCTTCCCATGAAGCATCGGCGGCCAGCAGCTTCGCCATGTTGGCTTCCTTGCCGCAGGGCTTGCCTGCATCGAACAACTGGGCGGCCTTGTAACGCATCAGGCTGGCGGCTTCCACATTGACGAATGAACGCGCGATCGGGAACTGCACGCCCTGGTTCTGGCCAATCGGGCGATCGAACACGATCCGCTCGCGAGCGTAGCTGCTGGCGCGTTCGACGAACCAGTAGCCATCGCCGATGCATTCGGCGGCGATCAGGATACGTTCGGCGTTCAGGCCGTCGAGGATGTACTTGAGTCCCTTGCCTTCCTCGCCAATCAGGTTTTCCGCCGGGATTTCGAGGTTGTCGAAGAACAGCTCATTGGTTTCGTGGTTGACCATGTTGCGGATCGGCTGGACCGTCAGGCCGTTGCCAATCGCTTCGCGCAGGTCGACGACGAACACCGACAGACCTTCGGACTTCTTCTTCACCTGGTCCAGCGGCGTGGTGCGCGCCAGCAGCAGCATCAGGTCGGAATGCTGGACGCGCGAGATCCAGACCTTCTGGCCGTTGATCACGTACTTGTCGCCGCGCCGCACGGCCGTGGTCTTGAGCTTGGTGGTATCGGTGCCGGTGGTCGGTTCGGTCACGGCCATCGACTGCATGCGCAACTCGCCTGAGGCGATGCCGGGCAGCCAGCGCTGCTTCTGCGCGTCGGAGCCGTGGCGCAGCAGGCAGCCCATCACGTACATCTGACCGTGGCACGCCCCCGAGTTGCCGCCGTTGCGGTTGATCTCCTCCATGATCACGGAGGCCGCGGTCAGCGGCAGGCCGGAGCCACCGTATGCCTCGGGAATCAGCGCGGACAGCCAGCCGGCGTGGGTCAGCGCCTGGACGAACTCCTCCGGAAATGCGCTGTGTTCCTCGATGCGTTGCCAATAGGCCGAATCGAATTGCTTGCAGAGGTCACGTACGGCCTCGCGGATTTCCGGGTAAATCAGGTCTTGGTCCTGTGCAGCATGCATGGCAATGTCCGTCAGTATCGAGTAGGCGCATTATTCCCGACCGGTCGGAGCAGTGACATTCGCATTTGCGGAAGCGCGGCTTCGGTTCCGGCTTAGGGATGTCCCAGGGGTGTGACGGGGGGCGCGGACTGGCGCGGATGCGGGTTATCCCGCGACTTTTTCATGCCCTCGCCCCCCCTTCGGCAATGCCGAATTGTGCCGCCGGGTCAGTGGATTCACCCTGCGCGCTACTCGAATCCCAGAAACCAGACGCGTATGACACGCGCATTCAGGAGACAGCGTATGACCTCATTCCCGCAGTTGCCAGCGATCGGTACCAGCAAGTGGCGAGGCATGACGTGGGCGGCACTCGCGCTAGCAGCCGTGGCGGTGGCCGTTCCCGGCCAGGGCCGCGCGAACGATGCCTACCCGTCCAAGCCCATCGTGATGGTCGTGCCGTTCGCGGCAGGTGGCCCGACTGATGTCGTGGCGCGCTCGGTGGCGGCGGCGATGTCCAAGACGCTGGGCCAGAGCGTGGTGGTGGAGAACCGTCTGGGTGCCGGCGGCACGGTGTCCGCCGCGTACGTGGCCAAGGCCGCGCCGGACGGCTACACGATCCTGATTCACCATAACGGCATGGCCACCGCGCCGGCGCTCTACTCGAAGCTGCCGTACAAGCCGCTGACCGACTTCAGCTTCGTGGGCCAGGTGGCGGATGTGCCGATGACGCTGCTGGGACGCCACGACCTGCCGCCCAACAACCTGCCCGAGCTGGTGACCTACATCCAGAAGAACCAGAACAAGGTGAACCTGGCCAATGCGGGCCTTGGCGCGGTGTCGCAGCTGTGCGGGATGCTGTTCCAGAAGGCGATCGGCGTGGATGTGCAGACGATTCCATACCAGGGCACCGCGCCGGCGATGACTGCGCTGCTGGGTGGTCAGGTGGATGTGCTGTGCGACCAGACCACGCAGACGCTTACCCATATCAAGGCTGATAAGGTCAAGCTGTACGGCGTGACCACGGCTGAGCGCATTCCCGCGCTACCGAACGCGCCGACGCTGCGCGAAGGCGGCCTGAAGGGCTTCGAGGTCAAGGTCTGGCACGGGATCTACGCGCCCAAGGGCACGCCGCCTGCCGTGATCAACAAGCTCAACGGCGCGTTGCGCGCGGCGCTGAAGGACCCGGCCGTTGCGGCGCGTATGCAGGATCTGGGCGCGGTGATCGTGCCCGAGGACAAGCAGACGCCGGAAGGGCTGCGCACGTGGCTGGCCTCGGAGATCGACAAGTGGTCGCCGATCATCAAGGCCGCTGGCGTGAAGGCGGATTGAGGAGGATTGAGGCGGACTGAGGCGGGTAGCGCCAATTGTTTTGTCCCCTCGCCCGCATGGCGGGAGAGGGGGAAAACACCTACACCGGCTCCCGGGCCGCATCCACCAGATACTGGATCAGCGTTTCCGCGAACTGGGGCAGTTCCCGTCCCGGCCGGCGCACGAGTTGCAGCTCGCGCCGCGCCCAGTCGTCTTCCAGCCGGATGAAACGCAGTACCTTGCGGCTGGCGTAGCGCCGCGCGCAACTGTTCGGCACGATGGCGATGCCGGCGCCGGCTTCCACCATGCGGCACACCGCGTCGAAGCTGCCCACCTGGATGCGCAGGCTGATCCGTTTGCCCATGCCGCTGGCGATGCGGTCCAGGAATGACTGGATCGCCGACGACTGATTCAGCCCCACAAAGCGGCAACTATCGAGCAGTTCGGCGAACCGCAGTGTCTTGAAGGCTGGCAGCGGATGGTTGACAGGGGCGATCACGATCAACTCGTCGCTGCAAAGCTGCATCGTGTCCAGGTCGGCGGTGGCGACTTCTCCCGCGACGATACCGAGGTCTGCCGCCCCGTTGCCGATGGCCGAGACGATGTCGGCCGAGAGGTGCTCCTCCAGCTCGATGTCGACGTCCGGGTTCTCCGACAGGAAGCGCGACAGCGCGTGGGCCAGGAACGAGTTGGTGGCCGTGGTGTTGGCCAGCAGGCGCACGCGGCCCTTGACGCCCTTGGCATAGGGGCGCAGGTCCGAATGCAGGCATTCGAGTTCCCGGAACACCTCGCGCGCGTGGCGCAGCAGGGCGTCGCCCGCCGGTGTGAGGCGTACGCCTTTCACCTGGCGGATCAGCAACTGGGTCTGAAACGCCTCTTCAAGCTGCTTGATGCGGGCGCTGGCTGCGGGCAGCGAGAGAAAGCTGCGCTCGGCCGCGCGTGTGATGTTCTCTGTTTCTCCCACGTTTAGAAACAGCCGCAAATCGGTCAGGTCGTAGTGCATGGCTTCGGCGGGCACGAAGCCCACTTTTGTGATTCATGAATTCCAAAGTTTCGGCCGCCAATTTATCGTATCCAGCTCTGCAATAAAACGGGCAGGCTTCCCTGTCCGTGCAGACAGCAAGCCAATGGAGGATACGATGAGCGGAATGATGGAAGGCAAGGTAGTGGTGGTAACGGGCGCCGGTGGCGGCATCGGACGAGGCATCGCCCTGGGCATGGCGGCGGCCGGTGCGCGTGTGGTGGTCAATGACCTGGGCGTGTCGATGACCGGCGAAGGCGGCGATGCCGGCCCCGCGCAGCGCGTAGTCGAGGAAATCCGCGCGGCCGGCGGCCAGGCCGTGGCCAATACCGATTCCGTTTCGACCTGGGCTGGCGGCAACGCCATCGTGCAATGCGCGCTCGACACCTTCGGCCGCATCGACGCCGTGGTCAACAACGCCGGCAACCTGCGCGATCGCATGTTCTTCAAGATGAACGAGGAAGAATGGCGCTCGGTGATCGACGTGCACCTTCACGGCACCTTCTTCGTCAGCCGTGCGGCAGCCAACTATTTCAAGGATCAGGAGAGCGGCGCCTACGTCAACATGACGTCGACGTCGGGGCTGATCGGCAACCTGGGGCAGGCCAACTACTCCGCGGCCAAGCTGGGCATCGCCGCGCTGTCCAAATCAATCGCGCTGGACATGGCCCGTTTCAATGTGCGTTCGAACTGCATCGCGCCGTTCGCCTGGAGCCGCATGACCAGCTCGATCCCGGCCGAGACGCCTGCGGAGAAGGAGCGCGTGGCCCGCCTGCAGAAGATGGAAGCCGGCAAGATCGCTCCGGTGGCCGTGTTCCTGGCCAGCGACGCGGCCAAGGACGTGAACGCCCAGATCTTCGCGGTGCGTGCCAACGAAATCATGCTGATGAGCCAGTCGCGCCCGGTGCGCTCGGTCCATACCGGCGAAGGCTGGACGCCGGAGACCGTCGCGGAGATCGCCATGCCCGCGATGCGCGGCAGCTTCTTCAAGCTCGACCGCTCGCCCGACGTCATCAACTGGGACCCGATCTGACCGAGTCCCGAGGCCGGCCCGGATCCAATTCAGGCTGATCCCGGGGCCGGCCAGCCTTCCGCTTTCCGTCGATGCTGCATTGCAGCGCGACGCGTCCATACATGCGTGCCCGATGTGGCACGCATTCTGCTCACTCCTTCATCGTTAATGCCGGCGTCAGGGCGCGCGCACTTGGGAAGTGCGTGACGATTGCTGCTGGTGATAGCGAAAACACTGAACAGGTGCATACGCGCGATGCGCCGATATGTCGCACGTCTCTTGCCGGCGTCGGTTAGCACTCATCATTCGAAAGTGCTAATGCGGAAAACGTTGAACGAAAGACGCAGCGGTATGTCGCAGCGATAATCGTCAACGCGTTGCGAGGCGGCGATGATCGTGACCCTGCTGGCCGCGTGGACATGGTCTTGCTGTGCGCGCAATCATTGCTCGCGATGTGTCTGACGCGCGCGATGGGTGCGTTGCACGAAGGCGTGCGAAGGCATTGTTGTGTCGATGCCGAACGCGTTGCGCGAAGGTATTGGTCGTAACGATATTGGGTGGGCGAGTTACACACCGCGTCGTGCACATAGTGCGGGAAAGGTGTAAGGTGTGTCACAAGCATGGTCAATGGCCCGTCGCTGCGGAATAGGACGACGAGGTGTCCGGTAATAGTGAGCATGACGATGACGTACAACGCCATCACCGGACAGACGATATCTATCGTCAACTCGCGGTCCACGTTCGCCGTTATTTGACTATGATGAAGTAAAGATTTCGCAACATGGCAGCTCCGCCATGCCGGGGTGGTGGAAGGCAAGATTGCCGCGAAGTCTTTCGGGGGGAGCAGCACTGCCTTCGCCTCGGAGTGTTTCTCAGACGGGAGTGAGGTATGGACATTTTTGGCCACTACGCCACACGCTTCGAGGCACGCAAGGAAGAGGAATACAGCATCCAGGAATACCTGGAGATCTGCAAGAAGGATCCTACTGCCTACGCGACCGCTGCCGAGCGAATGCTCTCCGCGATCGGACAGCCCGAGCTGGTGGACACCCACCACGATCCGCGCCTGTCCCGGCTTTTTTTCAACAAGGTCATACGGGTCTACCCGGCGTTCCGCGACTTCTATGGCATGGAGGACACGATCGAGCAGATCGTCTCGTTCTTCAAGCACGCAGCGCAGGGCCTGGAAGAACGCAAGCAGATCCTGTATCTGCTCGGGCCACCCGGAGGCGGCAAGTCGTCGCTCGCCGAGAAACTCAAGGCGCTGATGGAGGAGATCCCCATCTACGCGCTCAAGGGCTCACCGATCCATGAATCGCCGCTCGGGCTGTTTTCAGCCGATGAGGACGGCAAGATCATGGAGGAAGACTATGGCATTCCGGTCCGCTACCTGAATACCATTCCGTCGCCGTGGGCAGTCAAACGACTAAACGAATTCAATGGCGACATCACCAAGTTCCGCGTGGTGAAGCTGCGCCCGTCGGTGCTGGCGCAGATCGCGATTTCCAAGACCGAGCCGGGCGATGAAAACAACCAGGACATCTCGTCGCTGGTGGGCAAGGTCGATATCCGCAAGCTCGAGGATTTTCCGCAGGATGACCCGGATGCCTATTCGTATTCCGGTGGCCTTTGCCTGGCCAACCGCGGTCTGCTCGAGTTCGTGGAAATGTTCAAGGCGCCGATCAAGGTGCTGCACCCGTTGCTGACCGCCACGCAGGAAGGCAACTACAAGGGTACCGAGGGCTTCGGCGCGATTCCGTTCGATGGCGTCATCCTCGCGCACTCGAACGAAGCGGAATGGACCACCTTCAAGGCCGACAAGAACAACGAAGCCTTCCTGGACCGGATCTATATCGTCAAGGTGCCGTACTGCCTGCGTGTCTCCGACGAGGTAAAGATCTACGACAAGCTGCTGCGCAGCAGTTCGCTCTCGGCCGCGCCGTGCTCGCCGAACACGCTGAAGATGATGGCGCAGTTCGCGGTGCTCACGCGGATCAAGGAACCGGAGAACTCGAACATCTTCTCGAAGATGCGCGTCTACGACGGCGAAAGCCTCAAGGACGTGGATCCGAAGGCCAAGTCGTACCAGGAGTATCGCGACTATGCCGGCATCGACGAAGGCATGAACGGGTTATCCACGCGTTTCGCGTTCAAGGTGCTTTCCAAGGTGTTCAACTTCGACAACACCGAAGTGGCTGCCAATCCGGTGCATCTGCTCTATGTGCTCGAACAGCAGATCGAGCGCGAGCAGTTCCCGCCGGAGCAGGAAGCCAAGTTGATGTCGTATATCAAGGAGTATCTGACCACGCCGTATGTGGAGTTCATCGGCAAGGAGATCCAGACCGCTTATCTGGAGTCGTATTCCGAGTACGGGCAGAACATCTTCGATCGCTACGTGGTGTTCGCCGATCTGTGGATACAGGACCAGGAGTATCGCGACCCCAATACCGGCGAGATCCTGGACCGCAACGCGCTGAACGACGAACTCGAGAAGGTGGAAAAACCGGCGGGTATCTCGAACCCGAAGGACTTCCGTAACGAGATCGTCAACTTCGTGCTGCGGGCGCGTGCCAACAATGGTGGCAAGAACCCGGTCTGGACCAGCTACGAAAAGCTGCGGATGGTGATCGAAAAGCGCATGTTCTCCACTACCGAGGATCTGCTGCCGGTGATCTCGTTCAATGCGAAATCGTCGCGGGAAGATCAGGACAAGCACGAAAACTTCATCAACCGCATGGTCGAGAAAGGATATACACCCAAGCAGGTTCGACTTTTGGTGGAGTGGTATCTGCGCGTCAGGAAGTCGTCGTAGTCCACCGGACGCGGTCCCCGGAGCCGCCGAGACACCTGGGCGGCTCCCGATCCTGACGCTCTGGTTTGGCGTCTCAACAAGACGGGCGAGCGGCTTATGGCTACGGTCATCGATCGGCGGGAGAACGGCGGCAACAAGAGCGCCGTCAATCAGCAACGCTTCATCAAACGCTACCGCGAGCAGATCAGGCAAGCGGTGGCGAAGGCGGTGTCCGGTCGGAAGATCATGGACATCGAACAGAGCGGGCAGGTGTCCATTCCGGTCAAGGACATCTCCGAGCCGATCTTTCATCACGGCCAGGGTGGCCGGCGCGAGTGGATTCACCCGGGCAACAAGAAGTTCGTCAGGGGCGACAGCTTCGACCGCCAGCAACAGGGTGGCGGTGGTGGTGGGTCTCGCGCCAGCGATAGTGGCGAGGGCGAGGACGACTTCGTCTTCACGCTGTCGCGCGAGGATTTTCTGAACTTCTTCTTCGAGGACATGGCGCTGCCAGACCTGGCCAAGCGTCACCTCGCCAAGATCGCCGAAGTGCGCAAGGTGCGCGCCGGCTTCTCGATCGACGGCACACCATCGAATCTTTCGATCCTGCGCACGATGCGCAGTTCGCTCGGGAGGCGCATTGCCTTGTCGAGCCCCTATCTCAAGCGCCTGCGCGAACTCGAGCTCGAATACAACGACGAAGTCGAGAAGGATCCGTACTCCGAGAAGGCCGAGGCGCTGATGGAGAAGATGCGCCATCTGCGCGCCCAGGTGGATCGGGTGCCGTTCATCGAGAAGCTGGATCTGCGCTACAACAATCGCGTGCTCAAGAAGCGTCCGCAGGCGCAGGCGGTGATGTTCTGTCTGATGGACGTGTCGGGCTCGATGGATGAAAGCCGCAAGGATCTGGCCAAGCGCTTCTTCATGCTGCTCTACCTGTTCCTGAAGCGGAACTACGAGCGCATCGACGTGGTGTTCATCCGCCATCACACGGTGGCCAAGGAAGTCGACGAGGAGGACTTCTTCCATTCGCGCGAGTCCGGTGGTACCGTGGTCTCGAGCGCGCTCAAGCTGATGGTCGAGGTGATTCACGATCGCTATCCGCCGAGCCAATGGAACATCTACTGCGCCCAGGCGTCCGATGGTGACAACTGGGCCGGCGATTCGGAGCTTTGCGGGCGCCTGTTGCGCGAGTCGATCCTGCCGCTTGTGCAGTATTACGCCTACGTGGAGGTGGCTTCGGAAGAACCGCAGAATCTCTGGGAGGAGTACCTCACGGTGAAGGGCGAGTTCGAGCACTTCGCGATGCAGCGGATCATCGGTGCCGACGAGATCTATCCCGTGTTGCACGACCTCTTTCAGAAGCGGGCCGCGTGGCCCGGCAGGTAGCTGACCGGTAACGTCGCCGGGAATACTGGGGAAGCCTATGGCCTATCTATCGACGGGCTCGGAGTGGACTTTCGAGCTCATCCAGCGCTACGACCGCGAAATCGCCCGCATTGCCGGAGATTTCGGCCTCGACACCTACCCGAACCAGATCGAAATCATCACCGCCGAGCAGATGCTGGATGCCTATGCATCGTCAGGTCTGCCGGTCGGCTACAACCATTGGTCGTACGGCAAGCACTTCCTGGCCTCGGAACGCGGATACCAGCGCGGGTACATGGGGCTGGCCTACGAAATCGTGATCAACTCCAATCCATGCATCGCGTACCTGATGGAGGAGAACACGATGCCGATGCAGGCGCTGACCATCGCGCACGCCTGCTATGGCCACAATTCGTTTTTCAAGGGCAACTACCTGTTCCGCACCTGGACCAACGCGGACGCCATCATCGACTACCTGCTGTTCGCCAAGAACTACGTGGCGGAATGCGAGCAGCGTTATGGCGAGCAGGAAGTGGAGTTGCTGCTGGATTCCTGCCACGCGCTGCAGAACTACGGCGTGGACCGCTACAAGCGGCCCAAGAAGCTGTCGATCACCGAGGAGCAGGCCCGTCAGGCCGAACGCGAGAGCTACCTGCAGATGCAGGTCAACGACTTGTGGCGCACACTGCCCAAGCATCGGCCGCACGCGCTGCGGCAGGAAGAAGAGGCACTTGAGCTGGAGGTGACCTTCCCGCCGGAGCCGCAGGAGAACCTGCTTTACTTCATCGAGAAGAACGCGCCAAAGCTGCAGCCGTGGCAGCGTGAAATCGTGCGCATCGTGCGCAAGATCGCGCAGTATTTCTATCCTCAGCGCCAGACCAAGGTCATGAACGAAGGCTGGGCCACGTTCTGGCACTACACCATCATCCATCAGCTCTATGAGGAAAAGCTCGTTAATGACGCGTTCATGCTCGAGCTGTTGCAGGCGCATACCAACGTCATCTATCAGCCGCCGTACCACAGCCAGTATTACAGTGGCCTGAACCCGTACACCCTGGGTTTCCTGATGTTCCAGGACATTCGCCGCATGTGCGAAAACCCGACCGAGGAAGACCGACGCTGGGCGCCCGAGATAGCGGGCAGCGACTGGCGCCAGACGCTCGACTTCGCCATGCGCAACTTCAAGGACGAGAGCTTCCTGCTGCAGTTCCTGTCGCCGCGCGTGATCCGCGAACTCAAGCTGTTCTCGGTGCTTGACGACGACCGCGAAGGGAAGTTGCGCGTGACGGCCATCCACGACGACGAAGGCTATCGCGAGATTCGCCATCTGCTGGCCAATCAGTACGACCTGTCGAACATGGAGCCGAACATCCAGGTGACGAATGTGGATGTCGGTGGAGACCGCTCTCTCACGCTGCGTCACCTGCAGAATGACCGCAGGCCGCTGGCGCAGAATTTCGACGAGGTGGTGCGACACGTGACGCGGCTATGGGGCTTCACGGTGAGGCTCGAAGTGGCCTACGAGGATGGACGGCGCGAACTCAAGTACGAGTGCAAGCCTGAACGCCGCCATCAACCCCAGCGTCGCGCTGCCTGAAAGACGAAAGCGCCCGGAGGCTTAGCGCCTCCGGCGCGTATCGCGCGGCCGGGCCGTCGAGGACACCCCTGCGCGTTCCAGATCGACACCCGGCAGCAGGTGCAGCAATCGCACCAGTTCCGACTGGCGATGCGTGCCGGTCTTGCGCAGCGTATCCCGGATATGCACCCGCACGGTGTGCGGCGAAAGGAACTCGCGTTCAGCGATCTCCGTGAGCGTTTCGCCCGCGGCCAGGCGAATGGCGATGATGCTTTCCTTGCGCGACAGACCGAACAACGAGGTCAGCACGCCCGCGTCGAGCACGGATCGGGACTCGGAGTTGCCCAGCAACATCATCGCCATCGGCAGTTGCCACGGGCCTTCCACCGGTTGGCGCGATACCAGTGGCATGACGATGA
Organism: Cupriavidus sp. UBA2010; assembly: GCF_002335265.1. NCBI lineage: Bacteria > Pseudomonadati > Pseudomonadota > Betaproteobacteria > Burkholderiales > Burkholderiaceae > Cupriavidus > Cupriavidus sp. UBA2010. The sequence goes on along the minus strand of NZ_DDCI01000014.1, from coordinate 18,129 downwards.
TGGGCACCGGTTGCCCGCCCGATGTGATGTGCATCCACGAGCCAGCGGCTGTGCCATTGCGGCCGCCATGCACTGCGGACTCAAGCAGCCCCGCCAGTACTGATTGCATCGATTCCGCGCGGGCGCGCAGCACGCCGTTGTCGAGGGCTAGATTGGTGTCCGCCTGGACCAGTGCTTCGGCCCAGCTATTGGCGTAGCGCACCCGCATGTCGGCTTGCAGAACCATGACGCCGAAGTCGAGCGTGTCGAGGCTGGCCAGGCCCAGCGATGCCAGGCCACTCAGTTCGAAATTGCGATGCTGCATGCGGGCCGCCCGCGCCCAGTGGGGCATGACCTGGGCCACGCGTTGCTGGCAATGCGCGAGTGCGTCGCACGATGCCGGAGTGGCGCTCATCAGCACGCACACGTCGCTGGTGTCGAACAGTCGGATGCCTTGCGCGAGGCCGCTGCAGTCATAAATGGAGGTGGCTGCCGCTGGTTCTGGCTCGGCCAGCATGGCGGTGGCGCCATCGGCGGACACCGTGGCACATGCCCATGTCGCGCCTGCGGGTGTCAGGTGCGCGGGCAGGGCACGCATGTTGTCAGGCATGCTGCCTGCGCTCGTGAAGCAGCCGTGCGGGGTCACGCCGAGGCGCGCGCGCGCCGCGAGCTTGTCCCATATCAGATAGCTTGGGCTGCCGGTGCCGGTGTAGCGGGAAAAGAGATCCAGGGCGGCAGGCATGGCCGCGACGTCCATGGCGGACTCATAGATGCAATCGACCAGACGATGGAATACGTCGTCGGTAGACGGGTGTTCGCCCATATTGATTTTCCCCCGGTGGCAAACGCCTGTTTCCTCAAGTCCGCTGCGTCGAGGCGCGGTCCTTTTATGTCTTTGTATGCAACTTCCGGCGATGACCCTGATGCATATCGCCGTACTGCCATTTCACCATGATCATGCATAACCGCGAGGCTGGAACATCCCGCCTTGGGAGGGGAGAGTCCCGCGCCGCGCCTGCGTTTCAGGGTTTCTGCACAAGGTGCGCGAACCTTCACGCAGGCATCATGGAAGCTCGCGAGATAGTAATGCCGTGACCACCGTATTTCAAAATTTTCCGGTCAAATGTATTGGAGTGCCATTGCACAAATGAGACACCCCTATGCGGGCGCGCCCCTATGCTCACATTGGCAGCGCCGTCAGGCCGGCTTGCCAGCTTTTCGGGTGACGAGATCGGCGCCTGCGCCAGCCGCGGCGGCTGTCGCGATCTCTTCCTCAGTGCCGCCGCCATCCACCTGCACCGTCACGAACGGTACGGCCAGTCGAATGCCGTTGGCGTCGAAGTTGCGCTTGAGCCGGACGTTGAAGGCCCGCGTGATTTCGTACTGGGTGAGCGGCCGTGTCTTGAACTGGGCCAGAACGACCTGACCGGTGGGGTCGAAGCGGTCGAGCCCCAGGATGTCCAGACCGGACAGCAAATTGCGGCTGTAGCGATGGTCGCGCGCCACCTCGGCGCCGGTTTCGCGCACGAGTTCCAATGCCCGCTCGAAGTCGCTCTGATAGGCAATCGAGATGTTGAAGACGGCGAAGGCATAGCCGCGCGACAGGTTCTTGACGGCCTTGATCTGGCTGTATGGCAGCGTGTGCACGGCGCCCTTGCCGTCGCGCAGTCGCACGGTCCGGATCGTCATGGCCTCGACTACGCCGACATGGTCCGGCAACTCGATCGAATCGCCGATGGCGATCGTATCCTCGACGACGATGAACAAACCGGTGATCAAATCCTGCACCAGCGTTTGCGCACCAAAGCCGATGGCCAGCCCGACCACCCCTGCGCCGGCGAGCAGCGGCGTGACATTGACGCCAAGGTTGGCCAGCACCGCGATCATCGCCACCACGAGCACGCTCACGAATGACGCATTACGCACGAGGGGCAGGATGGTCTTGGCGCGCAGGCTGGGCTGCGCGGCGCGGCCGTGCGTGGGGGAAAGCGTCTGGGTGATGGCCGTGTCGATCAGCAGCCAGGCCAGCCATGCCAGCAGCACCACGCCGACCACCCCGAGCAGCGACTCGGTGATGTGACGGCCGGCGGCGGTCGATTGGGCAATTCGTATCAGCGAGGTCTGCCAGATACGCGCGTTGAGTTCCAGGAATGTGATCCAGATCACCACGCGGATCAGCGCCGCGCCAAAGCGGCCAAAGCGCTGGACGTACGCGGAGCGCCGCCGATCGCGCAGGCGCGGAGCGCGCACAGTTGCCTTGGGTGATCGGCCCACCACGAGCGTCAACAGCGTGGCGGTCACGAACAATGCCACCGTGATGACCGCGCGCCGCAGGAATTCGTCGGCATGGCCGGTGGCCATGATCGTGCCGATGACCGATGCCGCGACCACGGCGAGCACGGGCAGATACCACGCATCACCCGCCAGGCGCAGCAGATCCATCATCGCGGGGTATTCCTGCCGAACCGCAAACGGTCGAAATGAGATCAACTGGCCGATGGCGCGGCGAAACCGCACGGCAAACACGCCAATCAGGATCGCGGCGAGGATATTGGACAGCGTGCTGATCAACGCCGCCAGGTTGAGGCCAAGCGCGGCGATCACACGCGGATCGCTGTTGACCTCTCCCAGTGCGGCCAGTGAGCCGGTGATGAACAGCAGGATCGGTGAATGGGTAATCAGGTCACGCACGGCGTGCGCGCGATGCGCGGACTGAAACAGCGTGAAGATGACCTGGCAGACCGCCGACATCACGGCGCCGGCCACGATCGCGTAGGCCACCAGAACGGCGCCCACACTGGCGGGCGTGCGACCGAACACCTGATAGGCGAGCAGCACCGTCAGGCCGAATGCGACGATCCACGGTCCGATGCCGCGCACGAAGTACAGGCTGACATCGATCCAGGAAGGTACCCGCGGGAGTTGATGGTCTCTGGGCCGCCGCAACCGGTTCTGGCGCAGTCGCCGTGCCAGTTCCCGCAGCAGCCACCCGGTCATGGCCCACCCGGCAAACACGGTGCCGAATTCGGTCCAGGAGACGATGGCCTTGCGGGTGTTCTTGATCGTCAGGGCATCGTGCAGTTCTTCTCGGGCGAACTCCATTCGCCACTTCCAGTAATGCACTGCACCGCTATTTTTGTGTGGCGCGTTGTCCATTTCCTGAATGGCCTGCGCAACGGCGCCGATCAGACCGGGGGAGGGTGCGCTGGCGCCAGCGGCCGACGCTCCCGCCGCCGCCTCTGCCGCCGATGCATCGAGGCCAGTACGCACTGCCTGCAATTGCTTCACCAAAGCCTGTCGTTCGCCCTCGTTCTGCAAGGTATTGATGACCTGATCGAGCGATTGCGCCAGAGGCGCGCTGGCGGGGGGTGCCGAAGCGGGTTGGGCGTTGGCCTTCTGCGCCACTGCGGCGAGCGACAGTCCGGCGCTTTGCGCGGCACCGGCCAGGAACATCGCCATCAGGATGCCGGCAAGCCAAGTGAAAACTGGAACGCGTAGTCGTGAGCGCTGCATGGACGGTTGGGGCGTGGCAGGGGGGATTGCCGCGATAGGAGCACCTGTATGCGCGTCACTGTAGCGCATCGGCACGCGAAGCACGCGTGCGAGTGGGGTGTCGGGCGCATCGCGTGGTGTCCGCTTTTTATTCAAAATATTTGATCAATTCGTCCGGAATCTGACTGCATCAGCCTTGGCATCGAATTCTATAGTTCAGCACATGGACGGCGCGACAAACAAAAAATCGAACGTTCAGCAGGATTCAAAACAGCTAAACAAATTCACATATTTGGAGAGAATCATGACCCGGACCATCGCCCTCAAGCTCGCTTCCACCCTCGTGCTTTCGCTTGCAGCCCTTGGCGCAGCCCAGGCAGGCACGGTACCCGCCGACAAGTATGGCTATGAGTTCCGCACCGGAGAGACTGCGGGGACCCGGGTGCCCGCCGACAAGTATGGCTACGAATTCCGCACGCACGACACATTCACCGATGGCGCCCGCGCTGGGAAGTTCGACGCATTCACCGATGGCGCCCGCAAGGTGGCAGGGCTGGACAAGGCCGGTGTGTCGGCGGAGCCGGCCCGGTCATTCGACCCGTACCTGGACGGCGCTCGCGCATGACCGGTGTCACGCGTTCCGAACGAGGCGTTACGTAACCCGTAACGCCTTTTTCATTGGGGCAGCGGCCAGACGGGGATCACGGGAGGGGCATCGACCGCCCGACTGAAGTAGGGTGGCGAAACCCGGAACGTCCATTTGGCGCGGGATTCAGACGGGGCGATTGAAACGCGGGTTCGCATCTACCTGATCGGGCTGGAGATTGGCACGTGGTTTGCAGAAAGGAGAATGCAGACGCGCTTCAAACACAGCGTCCCGATGTCAAACAGGAGATCGCCATGTTCCAGAATACCTTTGCTCAAGCCGATGCCGTGATCGTGCACGATGCCGCCATTGCCGCGGCCATCGACGCCGCCATGCTGCGCCGCCGCGACGAGTACGTGGGCCAGCCGATGGCATGGAAGGTCTTCTGCGAAGCGTCGCATGTCGCCACGCTCTGCGAGCCGCTTCGCATGGCGTTTATCAATCGCGTGGCCAATGAGCGTGGCGCCGACATCGCGCTGCGCCTGAAGACCAAGGCCGAGGCGATCCGCGCGGCGGCAATTGCAGAGCTGGTCTGAACATCGTTACCATGGCCGCTCCATCTTCCGGAGCCGTTCATGCCACCCCTCGATACGCTGTTGCCGTTTCTCGGCATCGCCGTCCTGCTCAGTCTTGCGCCGGGACCTGACAATATCTTCGTGTTGTTGCTGTCAGCGATGCATGGCACGCGCGCCGGCCTGACCGTGGTGTTGGGGCTTTGCACGGGACTGCTGGTTCACACGGCGGTGGTGGCGGTGGGCCTGGCCGCGTTGCTGGCGGCATCGGCGGTGGCGTTCACCGTGTTGAAGATCGCCGGCGCGCTGTATCTCGTCTATCTGGCGTGGCAGGCGTTCCGCGCTCCCGTGGGCGAACTTTCTTCTTCCCAGATGCAGGTGAAGACCGGCAAGCACATGTACCTGCGTGGGGTGATCATGAACCTGACCAACCCCAAGGTCGTGATCTTCTTCCTGGCATTCCTGCCGCAGTTCGTCAGCCCGGATCGGGGCCCGGTGGCCCCTCAGATCATGGTGCTTGGCTTCGTGTTCATCCTTGCCACGCTGCTGGTCTTTGGCTCGATCGCCTGGTTCTCGGGCGCGTTCGGCCGCGTGCTGATGCGCTCCGCGCGGATGCAACGCGCGGTGAACTGGTTCGCCGGGAGCGTGTTCCTGGCGCTCGCCGGCAGGCTGGCGCTGTCTCAGCGGTAAGGGATCGGCCCCGTCCGGGGCAGGTGCTCACGCGAAGGTGATCGCGGGGCGCCGCTCCGGCAGTTCCAGGTGCGGCACGTTGTTGAAGCTCAGCAGGCGCTGCGTGCCGCGTCCGACGATCAACTCGCAGAAGCCGGTGTTGCGGAACTGCAGGTTAAGTTCGATGGCGGTCTGCGTCGGCGCGCCGAGCAGGTCGGCCACCGCACGGCCAATGGCGCCGCCCGAACTGACCACCAGCAATGCGTCCTCCCGCGAGGCGCCTTCGGTCGCATGGGCGAGAGCGGCCTGCATTCGCTGTCCAAACTCGGCCCAGGTTTCCGGCATGCCGGTCAACTGATCCTGCGTCCAGGCCGCGAATGCGGCGCGGAACGTGCGCCAGTAATCCTGGTAGTCCCCATTCTGATGGGCGCGATGATCCGCGCCCTTGGTGAAGCTGCGGTACAGCGATTCGCCGTCGTATTCATTCAGGCCTGGGTGCGATGCCACAGGCAAGTCGCTGACGCCCATGCCGGCCAGGATCTCGCTGGCCGTGTCCTGCTGGCGCACGAGTGTGCCAGCCACCACGCGGCGAAACTGCACACCGCGGTCGCGAAAATATTCGCCCAGCCAGCGTGACTGCTGGCGGCCCGTATCGGACAGGCAGTCGTAGTTGGCGGCCCCGAACGAGGCTTGTCCGTGGCGGACCAGAAATAGCGTTGCCATGAAGTGCGGGCGGCGATGCGCCCGAAAGAGTCTGCATTGCAGCGATTCTAGATGGGGCCGGCTGGCGAGCCTAGCAAGCCTCGCCGAAATTCATGTCGGCCATCTTTTTGCTGCATTTCGCCAGATTTCGCTGCGCTGCCGGCACAATGCCGGCAGTCAGGTCTGGTCAGATCAGGTCAGTCGAGCGTCACACCGGTATCCGCCGTCAGTTTGAGCACCACTGGCAGATAGGCCTTGTACGCGCGCTCGGCTTCGGCCGGGGTATTGCCGATCGGTTCCGCGCCCATCTCGTCGATCTTCGCGCTCAGTTCTGGTGACTTCACCAGCGCGCTGACCTCGCGGCCCAGCCGTTCGATGATCGCATCCGGCGTCTTTGCCGGCGCCAGCAGCGTAGTCGGGCCAACGATCTTGTAGGCGGCATCGCTGTAGCCGGCCTCCGTGAACGTCGGCACATCCGGCAATGCCTTCGCGCGGGTGGTGCCCGCCACGGCCAGCGGTCGGAGCTTGCCGACCGCAATGTACTGGCGCAGCGTGGTCACGGATCCGATCGTCAGGTTGACCTGTCCGGCGAGCAGGTCGGTCACCATCGGCCCTTCGCCGCGATAGGGAACGTGCAGGATATCGACCCCGTAGGTCTTGTCCATGTACGCCTGGATCGTGTGCGGTTGCGTGCCCGGACCCCAGGAGCCCATGCGCAGCTTGCCCGGTTCCTTCTTCGCGTAGGCAATCAGCTCGGTCACGGTCTTCACCGGCACGGCCGAATTGACGGCCAGCACCGTGCGGGCCATGGCCACATCGGAGATGGGCCGCAGTTCGGTGCGCGGGTCGTATGGGAGCTTCTTGTACAGCGCGATATTGGCCGTGATCGGACCCGGAATCGTCATCAGCAGGGTGTAGCCGTCAGCCGGCGACTTGGCGACAAAGTCCGTGCCGATGATGCCGCCCGCGCCACCCCGGTTTTCGACCACCACCGGCTGCCCGAGGCGCTTGCCAAGGCCTTCGGCCAATTGCCGGGCCACTGTGTCAGTCAATCCGCCGGCCGGATACGGCACGATCATCCGGATCGGCTTGGACGGATAGTCCCCCTGCGCGAACGCAGCCAGCGGCAGCAGCGCCGCCGCGGCGCATGCAGCGTGCATGATCCACCGTCGTCGTGGCGGAATGGTTTGCTTCATGGTGTGTCTCCTCGTTTTGATGCCCGGTCCCTGTCGGGACATACCGCTATGGTTGCGGCTGATGCGGGCGGTGGATTGGGTGAAGCGAGGGAAAAATCCTGGGGGCTGGCTTGTCAGCTTTCCAGCCCGAGATAGCAGGCGACCATGCGCGTCATCTCGCCGGACAGGCGCTCGTCGTCGAGCCGAAGCGGGCCCGGATTGTTGAGCACGGCATTGACGAGCATGCCGAACACCATCTGCATGGCGAAACGCACGCGGACTTCGTTGGCTTCGGCCGGACCCGGCAGCCGGGGGGTAAGCAGCGCCACCAGCCGTTCGACGATTTCCTCGCCGTTCTTCTGGTGCGGCAGCCATTCTTCCGGGCGCGTGGACGAATGCTTGAGCGACGCGCGAATCACGCCGCGATTGTTGTGGCAGCCATTGACCAGGAAGCGCATGGTCTTCTCGACGATCTGCCGCGCCGGTACTTCGCCCCAGCGATGCTCGGCCATGTAGCGGGCCACCGAGGCGTCTGACTCTTCCATCACCAGCGTGCGCAGCGCGTCGAAGAACGCCATCTTGTCGCGAAAGCGCCCGTAGAACGCCCCGACGGAAACCTGGCAGGCCGCCGCGATCTGCGCGACCGATACCGCTGCGAAGTCACGTTCCGCCAGCAGCTTGCGGCCGGCGGCAAGCAAGGCCTGCTCGGTCTCGCGCGCGCGGCGCTGTCGCGGCGGTTGCAGGATCGACGTCGTGTCTACCCTCGGGAAGGGGGAAGAGGCGGGCGATGCACTTGCGATGGGGCTTTGCATGGCAGATTTCCGTATTCGAATTCGTATTCGGTTTTGAACCTTATGTGCCGCTAACACGCACCGTCAAGATAGGGATTACGATTTCCAATATTTGGAAATTCATTCCGCTCTTTGACATACAACGAGGTCGCCGACCACACTGGAAAACAGGAGACAAGATGCAAATGAACACGCCAGTCGAACAATTCATTGCAGAGCGCCGGCGCGAAGACCCTTCGTTCGGCGGGCTGCTGGCCAAGGGTTTCGCGCTGCTTCGCTGCTTTATCGACGACCCTCGCCCATTGGGCAACGGAGAGCTGGCGCAGCGGCTGCAGTTGCCGCGGGCCACGGTATCGCGCATCTGCCGCACGTTGTTCGAACTCGGCTACCTCGACTGGGAACCGAAGCTGGACAAGTACTTCGTCAGCGCCCAGGTGCTGGCGCTGGGCTATCCCTACATGGCCGGCCTGCAGGTCCGCCACCTGGCGCGACCGCTGATGCAGGCGCTGGCCAATCAGGTCGAAGGCGCGGTGTCGATGGGCGTGGCCTACCAGCTCGACGTGACTTACCTGGAATCGTGCACGCACATGGAAGGCACGCCGGCACGGCCAGCGATTGGCGCGGTGCGGTCGGTGCTGACGACCGCGATGGGGCGCGCGTACCTGTGCACGCTGTCGAAGACCGAATTCGAGAAACTGATGACCACGGCGCGTGCAGAGCGGCCCGAGGAGTACGCCGCCTGTTACGACACCTTGTGCCACTGCATCGCCCACTATCCGAAGCGCGGATTCACGCTCAACGAAGGTGATGCGGGAGCGGATGTACATGGCGTGGGGGTGTATTCGCGCGTGGTGTACATGAATCGGCCGCTGCTGTTCAACTGCGCCATCCCAGGGATGCGCGTCAAGCGGGGCTCGATGGAGAAGCGCGTGGCGCCGTTGCTGCGCGAGATGGTGCGATCAATAGAAAACATGGCTGGCGTGGGACGCTAGGCCGCCGGTAGGTGGGACCGGACCTTCCCGCCAGGCTGAACGCGTCGCGGCACGTATCGCGCGCGTCATCAATGGAGACAACATGCAGGATCTGCAACCCTTGCTGCGCCCGCGCTCGATCGCGGTGATCGGCGCGTCGACGCAACCAGAGAAAGTCGGCGGCATGCCGATTCGCCTGTTGGGCGAACTCGGCTACGCCGGCCGCGTGTTCCCGGTGAACCCCGGGGCCGACACCGTGCAGGGCCTGCGCGCGTTTCCGACCGTCGAAGCCATTGGCGAGCCGGTGGACCTGGCGATCGTCGCCGTCCCGGCGCCGGCCGCGCCCGACGTGATGGCGCAGCTCGGCCGCGCGGGAACGCGTGCCGCGGTGGTCTTCACTTCGGGCTTTGCCGAGGTCGCCAACGGCAGCGGGTTGCAGCACGCGCTGGCTACGCAGGCTAGGACGCATGGGGTGCAACTCCTCGGGCCGAACTGCCTGGGCGCGATGAACCTTGGCGAGCGCATGTTCGCCACGTTCTCGCCGATTCCACTGACAGGCGTGCCGCCAGTTGGCGGCGTGGGGCTTGTCAGCCAGAGCGGTGCGTTCGGTGCCTACGCATTCGCGCTGGCGCGCGAGGCGGGTTTGGGTTTGAGCCACTGGGTCACCACGGGTAACGAGGCGGGACTGCAGGTGGCCGACGTCATTGAATGGCTCGCGCACGATCCGCAGACGCAGGTGATCCTGGCCTATATCGAGGGTGCGCGCGACGGGATGCGCCTGCGTCAGGCACTGGCGGCGGCCCGCGCGGCGGGCAAGCCGGTGGTGATCGCCAAGGTCGGCACCACGGCCGCCGGCGCCAGCGCCGCGCAATCGCATACGGCCAGCCTGGCCGGCGAGGACGCCGTGTACCAGGCCGTGTTTGACGAATACGGCGTGCATCGCGCGCATACCCTGGAAGCATTTTTCCGGCTTGGCTACACGCTGGCGCGAGGCAGGCGGCCGGCACGCTGGCATTCGCCCACGGGCATGGCGGCGGACGCCGTGGCGCCGGTGGCGATCGTGACCGTTTCCGGTGGTGTCGGCATCATGATGGCGGATAGCGCCGAGTCGCAAGGGCTGCCCCTGCCACCGATGCCCGATGCCGCGGCCGCGGCGCTGCGCGAGGCTGTGCCGTTTGCCAGCACCTCGAATCCAATCGACGTGACCGGACAAGTCGTCGCGCAGCCAAAAGTGCTTGCTGACGCGCTGGCAGGTGTGGCGCGCAGCGGCGCATATGGCAGCGTGGCGGCATTCCTGGCCGGTGGCGGGAACGCGCCGAGGGTGTGGAGCTTGCTGGAACAAACCGTTGATGATCTGGCGAACGATCCGCAAGCCGCGCCGCTGATGATTGCCGGCGTGATCTCCGATGACAAGCGTGCATGGCTCGAGGCGCGCGGCTGCCTGGTGTTCCGCGAGCCGGCGCACACCATCGAGGCTGTGGCCGCGCTTGCCAAGGCTGCCGCGATGACCGAATCCGCGCAATCCCCGGCCGCCCCGGCGCAGCTGCCGTCCGTGCCCGACCTGCCAGCCGACGCAAAGGCGCTGTCTGAAGCCGACGCGATGGCACTGTTGTTGCAGGCTGGCGTTCCCGTGGCACCGCACGGTCTGGCTCGCGATGCCGACGAAGCGGTACGTGTGGCGGAGGCGATCGGCTATCCGGTAGTGGTGAAGCTTTGCTCGCCCGACATCTTGCACAAGAGCGATGTGGGCGGGGTGGTGCTCAACCTGTCTGACGCCGACGCGGTGCGTGCCGCGTTCGAGCGCGTCCGTCGCGCTGCCGGCACGGCAAGGTTCGATGGCGCGCTGGTTGCCCGCATGGTGCGCGGCTGGGGCGAAATCATGGTTGGCGTGCGGCGCGACCCGGTGTTCGGGCTGGTTGCGCTGGCCGGTATCGGCGGCACGGCCGTCGAGATCTTCCGCCAGATGTCCTTCGGACTGGCACCCGTTTCACGCGAACGCGCGCGGGCCATGCTGACGCAGAGTCGCGCCGCCGCGTTGTGCGCCGGCCATCGGGGGCATCCGCCGCTCGATCTCGATGCGGTGGCCGATGTCATCGTGAACGTGTCGCGTGCCGCGGATGCCATCGGCGAGCGGCTGGACACACTGGAAATCAATCCGTTCATCGTGAGCGCGGACGGGCTGGTTGCAGCCGATGCGGTGATTACGCTGCGCTGATCGACACAGACAACCACTCATAACAAATACAGGAGACAGGTTATGCGATCGAAGCTTCGCAGGGCGCTGCTCGGCATGACGCTGGTGCTAACGGGCGTGTGCATGACGACCGGCGCCGCCAATGCTGCACGCGCCTATCCCGACAGGCCCATCCGGCTCGTGGTGCCATTCCCCGCGGGTGGCGGCACTGATGTGATCGGCCGGATGCTGGCGGCGCGATTGTCCAACACGCTCAAGACCACGGTCGTGGTGGAGAACGTGGTGGGCGCCACGGGCACGATCGGCACGGCCCAAGTGGCACGCGCCGCACCGGACGGTTACACGCTCGTGCTCGGGATTTCCGCCACGCACGCCATTGCGCCGTCGATCTTCCCCAAGCTGCCGTATGACCCGTTGCGCGATTTCGTGCCGATCGGCCGTATCGCGATTGGCGGCAACGTGCTGGTGGCGAATCCGAGCTTCCCTGCCCATGACCTGCGCGCGCTGATCGCCATGGCGAAGCAGCCTAACGCCGATCTGACCTACGGGTCCTGGGGGCAGGGTTCCGGTGGCCATCTGGCGGGTGAAAGCCTGAACGTGTCCGCTGGCATCCATCTGCGCCATATCCCGTACAAGGGCGTGGCGCCGATGCTGACCGATGTCATGGGCGGGACGCTGCCCGTGGCGATGTCGGACCTGGCGGGCACCTTGCCGCTGATCCGCAGCGGCAAGGTGCGGGCGCTGGCCGTGTCTGGGTCGGAGCGCTCGGTGGCATTGCCCGATGTACCTACGTTTGCCGAGAGCGGCGTCGGGTTTCGGCTCGACAGCTGGTTCGCGTTGTTCGCGCCGTCCCGCACGCCGGCGCCGATTGTCGAACAGCTCGACCGCGCAATGCAGGAAGCCATGCAGGACAGCGGGCTGCAGGCGCAGATCGCCAGCCTCGGCATGCGCTACGCGCCGGTTTCCCGCGCGCAGTTCACCAACCAGATGCGCGAAGACACCCGCACCTGGGCAGCACTTGTGAAGTCGAGTGGCGCCGCGCTCGAATGATCCAGAACGTTCAACCGTGAGAACCCCATGAACCATCCTGCTTCCCCGATGTTCCCCGCGCCCGTCCACACCAGCCCGCAGGAGGCCATGGTTGCCGCCGCGGCGTTGCCGCTGGTGATCTATGGCTATCCGCTGATCGAAACGCTGCGCACCTGCCGCCTGCAGACTTCTGTCGATGCGCCCACGCGCTATGGCCGCGCCCCGATGAACATGCTCTCCGCCAGCGCACGGCAATGGACCCACGAGGACAGGGACATCGTCACACCGGCCAATGACCTGCTGTACTTCTGCGGCTGGCTGAACCTGGCAGATGGTCCGGCAACGATTCGCGTGCCCGCATTGCCGGACGCGGACCGCTACTACGTGATCGAACTGCTGGATGCGCACACGAACAACTTCGCCAACCTTGGGCCGCGCAACGTACCCAAGGAGGGCGCCGATATCGAGATCGTCGGCCCCGGCCAGCGCGGCAGCGGCGGACAGACGGTGGAGTCGCCGACATCGCTCGTCTGGATCATCGGGCGGGTCCTCGTGACCGGCGCCGATGACCTCGCGCGTGCCTATGCGTTCGAACAGGGCTTCCAGATGGTGAAGAGCGCGGGCCCGGCGCAGCCGCCGAGCGTGGCCCAGTGGCAGCAAAGCGACGACGAAGCCATCGACTTCTTCCAGAATCTCTACCGCGCCATGCGCGATTTCCCGCCCACACAGCAGGAACTGGGGCTGTTCACGTTGCTGCGCAAGGTCGGGCTGCGCCTCGAGGATGATCTGGACGTTGGCTCGATGCGCCCGTCGATCGTCAACGGCCTGCGCAGCGCGTACGCGCAAGCCATGGTGCTGATCGAAGCGCATACCCGCAGCCAGGGGCACAAGGCGTGGGGCTACAGCCTGCGACTGGGCACGTATGGTGATGACTGGCTGCTGCGCGCCTGCACGGCGATGAAGGGGCTGGGCGCCTTGCGCGCCGATGAAGCGGTGTACGCCATGGCCGATTTTGATGCCGATGGCGAACGGCTACACGGCAACCAAGCATACGAACTGCGCTTTCCGCCCGGCATGCTGCCGCCGGCCGATGCATTCTGGTCCGTCTCGCTCTATGGCGAGGACCGGTTCTTCACGGCTAATGAACTGGGGCGCTACGCCGTGGGCGATCGCACGCCTGGGCTGCGCAAGGAGCCGGACGGCACGCTGGTGATCCCCATCGGCCATGCCCGACCGGCGGAAGACGCCAACTGGCTGCCCGCCCCGTCGAGCCACTTCTATCTGATCCTGCGCCTCTACCATCCTTCCGAAGCGTTCCGGGCCGGGCAGTACACGATTCCTGCCGTGCGCCGCGTAGGCTGAGCAAGGACACTATTAGAACGACAGGAGACAACGAGACATGACACAGCAAGAGAACACCGCACAGCATCGCGCGCGCGATGCCGTGATCCACACGCTGCCGCTTTACGAGATGGCACGCATGCGCGCCGCCACCTGCCCGCGACGCGATCACACTGGAAGGTTCGCCGGAGACGGGCCCGAATCGACGCTACGCTGGGTCAACCACGTGATTCGCCCTCGCCAGTTGCTTGGCCCGCAGCACCGACAAGTGGTCACGCCGAACAACGACACGCTCTACACCAATGCATGGATCGATTTGTCGCGCGGCCCGGTGGTGCTGGAAGTGCCGGACTTCAACGGGCGCTACTACGTGTTGGGGCTGCTCGATTTCTATACAAATCCGTTTGGCTATATCGGCAGCCGCACGACTGGCACAAGTGCGGGTCGTTTCCTGTTGCACGGGCCGGACTGGCACGGCACGGTACCGGCGGGGATGCAGGCTGTGGCATGCCCGACGAACGCGGTCTGGATGATCGGCCGTCTGCTCGTGGACGGCGAAGCCGACCTGCCCGTGGTGCACGCACTGCAGGATGCCATCGCGCTGCGGCAACTGGACGGCTCGCTGGCGGCGTTCGCATTCGACGTTGCGATGCAACCCGAGGAGCATCTGGGCGACGCGCGACGCTTTGCCGAGGTGGTGAATCGCGTGGTGGGAGAAAACCCGCCGCTGGGTGCGGAGGCCGCCGAGATCGCAGCCTTTGCAGAGGTTGGCATTGGCCATGGCATCGTGCCGACGCCACAGCAGATCGACCTGCTCGACGCCGCCCTGCGTGGCGTGCTGGCGGATCTTGCCAAGCCGCAGCCGTCGGATATGGGCGGCGGTTGGGCAATGTCGGTGGATGTGCGTGAGTCCTTTGGTAGCAATTACCTCCAGCGGGCACTGGTGGCCAGGAACTACATCGGCGCGTTGGGCGTGCAGGAGGCCATGTATGTCATGGCCGACCGTGGTGGCGACGGCGAACCGCTCGACGGCCGTCACGCGTACCGGCTCGATTTCGCCGCCGACAATCTGCCCGATGTCGGCGCATTCTGGTCCCTGACGATGTACGACAAAGGCGATTGCATGCTGGTGCCGAATGACATCTCCCGGTACTCGCTGGGCGATCGCTCGCCATCGCTGACCCGTGGCGCGGACGGCAGCCTGAGCCTCTACCTTTCCGCAATGCCACCGCGTGATGAAGCGCTGCGGGGCAACTGGCTGCCCGCGCCGGCCGGACCGTTCTACGTCGCGCTGCGGTTGTACGTGCCGCAGCCCTCGCACCTGAACCGAACCTATCGCTACCCCGCCATCCAGCGCATGGAGGTGCCAGCATGAACCCTTCGCAATTGACTCGCCGGCGCCTGCTCGGCGCGATGGCGCTGGCGGGTCTGGTGCCGTCGGCCTTCGGGAACGCCTATCCGAGCAAGGCGGTGCGTTTTGTGTCGCCCTACGGGCCGGGCGGATCGAACGATACGTCGGCGCGAATCCTGGCCGAGGTATTGAGCCGCAAGTATGGCCAGCAGGTGGTGGTCGAGAACAAGCCGGGCGCCGGCACGCGCGTGGCGAGCGAATCCGTGGCCCACGCGGCGGCGGATGGCTACACGCTGCTGTGGGCGGCCGCACCGTTCGCGATCAATACCGGCGCAGGCTTGTCGCAACGTTTCGATATCCACAAGGATTTCGTTGCCGTGGGCCCGCGCGTGCTAGGGCCGGTTTTCCTGATCGTCAACGCGAACTCGCCGGTGAAGACCGTGGCGGATTTTGTAAAGGTGGCGAAACAGAAGCCCGACGGGGTGAACTTCGCATCGCCGGGTATCGGCTCGGGGCCGCACCTGACGGCGGAACTGTTCGCATCGCAAGCCGGGTTCAAGGTGGTGAACGTGCACTACCGGGGCGATGCGACGGCCTACACCGAACTGCTGGCCGGGCGCGTCGACGCAACGCTGACCGCCATCACCACGGCGCTGCCCTTTATCCAGGCGGGCAAGCTGCGCGTGATCGCGGTGGCGGCGGAACAGCGCACGCCGGTCTATCAGGATGCGCCCACCTTCGCGGAGCAGGGCGTGCCGGGCGTGGTTGGCTACGGCTGGTTCGGCATCGTCGCGCCGGCAGGCACGCCCGCGCCCATCGTGCGACAACTCAATCAGGATGCCAGTCAGGCATTGAGTGACGCGCAGGTCAGGCAGAAGCTCCTCGCGCTCGGCCTGCAACCCGAACCGGGTAGCAGCGCCGATTTCGCCGCATTTATTGATAGCGAGGTGAAGAAGTGGGGCACGCTGGTGCGCACGCGGGGGCTCGTGCTCGAGTGAGGCGGGTGGCGCCTACTGGTATCCAGATCGTGCTCTGATGCGTTGACGGCCGGTCAGCTGTTGCTGGTAGCGGAGGGCTTCCTTGCCAGTCCTGCACACTGACCTATCAGAGTCTGGGCACAACAGGCACTCCCGCTCCACTCGCCACGGCTGATCTTGCCATCCGCCCCGGCGATGAGCTTGCGCTGGCAATACGCGACCGTGGGGGGCGGCTCGAGCTGCGCGTCGCGCGGACCGCTGCCCGGTGGGCGGGCGGTGGGCATTTCATCGGTCCAGACATAGGCCGTGCCGTCCGGCGCGGCCTGTACGGTCTGTGGCGGCCCCCACTGCGCCTTGGCTTGCTCGACCGGCGCCCCTTTCCAGGAATCGAAGATCCGTTGCATGGTGCCCGCCTCCAGATTGGCGCAGGCAGTGGTCAGCGCGATCGCGGCAGCGGCGATCATGCCGGCGCGGGCAGGGGAACGTCGGGATGGTGCAGGCATGGCGACTCCATCAGGGGCGGCAGTCCTTCCCTCGGAGACTAGGCGAGCCAGGCGCCGGCTGCCAGTGCATTTATGCGTGCTGCCGCACCGTTCGCCAGCCCGTTTGGCTGTTTTAGCTGAAGAGCCCCGGCGTCTGACTGTGCTCCGAGGCGTTTGCCATGCGCTTTCCCGCCGTGCGAGGCACGCGGGCCGCTCTGGGTTCCGGGAGGACCGGAGGCGTCAGCACGAACTCGCGTGTAGATACCAGGGGTACGGCGCTGGCCTTCAGTTCTTCTATGCGCGGGGCCAGGATCTGGTAGGTGTCGATGTCGAAGCGGGCCGGCGCGGCCAGCTGCCGGGCGGCGTCCTCGAGCGTGGGGGCCGAGCCCAGGTAGCACCAGTCTTCGATGATGTGCCAGGGGAAGCAATCGCCGGAAGCTTCACGCCAGGCAATCGCTCCTGCAAACGGCCAGCGCTGGATGGCCATGGAAGCCATTGCTTCCACGGTGCGTTCCCGATGGGCCATCTGGGATTCATCCCCGGTGCAGGCGCCCGCGCATCGGTGCAACTGCCGCGCGAAACAAGGGCTGCCCCGGCGGGTGGTGCCTTCGAGCATCAGTGTCGCCAGGCAAAGCTGGTGTTCATCCGCCAGCGATCGCAGGCGCGCTTGCGCGGCGGCCCGGCTCGGAAATGCACCATATAGTGCGGCGTGTCGACTGAAATCGACGTGCCGATCCGAACGCAGGCGCGGCGCAGGCAGCCCGTCGACCATCTCCCACGAGAATAGCTCGGTGTTCTGGCGCAGCAGGTGGTTGTGCAGCGGGCGCAGTGTCTTGACCAGATGCGCCTCGCTCAGCAGGGCGCCGATTTCTCCTCCGGTCTCGCGCCACTCTACGCGGCGCACGGAGCGGGCCAGCCGCATCTCCCTGGCGTTGCTGTGATCCCCGGCGAAGTGGGCGCGAATGCGCTGGCGCAGATGGATGCTCTTGCCGACGTAGAGCGGCACGTCGTCGTCGCCATAGAAGAGATAGACGCCCGGGCGATCCGGTACATCGTCCAATGCAGTTTCTTCCAGGCCTGCTGGCAGGCTGGCGTGCTTGACCAGCGACGTCACGGCGGATTCGACCAGGTCGACCGAATAGATCTCGTGAATCTTCTGCCAGAACTGCCACAGCAGCTCGGCATCGGCTAGCGCTCGGTGCCGACCCTTCGGCGTCAGGCCGAAGCGGGCGATCAGGGCATCCAGGCCATGGCGCTCGACGGACGGAAAGAGCGACCGGGACAGACGAAGCGTGCAAAGTACGTCCGCACGGAAGGTCACGCCAGCGCGGCGGAACTCGTTCTTCAGGAACCCATAGTCGAAGCGCGCATTGTGGGCGACGAACAGGCGGCCTTGCAGCTTCTCGGCCAGGGCTTCGGCAATCAATGCAAAGGTGGGCTGGCCGCGGACCATATCGTCGGTGATGCCGGTCAGTCCCTGTACGAACGGTGGGATGCTGGTCAGGGGATCGACCAGCGTGTCCCATTCCTGAATGCCGTCGGGGCCGACTTCGACCACACCGATTTCGGTGATGCGGTCTCGCTGCGCGTCCGCCCCGGTTGTTTCCAGATCGACAAATACAATTGGCCGGGCAAGCGCGGCAGCAAGCGCCTGCGCATCGAGCATACCGGGCTCGCGGCTGGCCAGCTTCTCTGGAAGGTAGGTGGGCGGTTCTTGGAGGGTCATGCGGCGATTCTAATAGATAGGAAAATTCTTTTACGAAACCCCTTGCCTTCCGCGGTGGGGTCATCTAATATTCGCCCCCTCGCAACACGAAA
>NZ_DDCI01000026.1:0-140084 GCF_002335265.1 Cupriavidus sp. UBA2010 | reverse complement strand
CCCCGGATCCAGCTTGTAGCCATCCCAGCAGCCCAAGGCCTGCAGCGTCTTCCGATCCAGCATCCCGTTCCGCAACGGCCCTCTTAACGGCCCTCTTAACGGCCATTAGGATACGGAATGTGGCAATTCAGTCCCCGGAATTCTCCGAAGAACCCTTTTTTTCGGGGGTGCCATTTGGGGTGCCGACGCCTGCGACTCGTCTACAATCTTGGGCCTACTCAGTCGGACCCACCATGGCCCTGTTCTCCATTACCGATGCCCAGCTGGCTTTCGGCCACGTGGCGTTGCTCGACCACACCGATTTTTCCCTTGAAGCCGGCGAACGTGTTGGCCTGATCGGCCGCAACGGCACGGGCAAGTCGTCCCTGCTGCGGATCGTGGCCGGCATGTCAGCGCCCGACGATGGCCTGATCTCCCGCCAGAGCGGCGTGACGTGCGCCTATGTGGCGCAAGAGCCGCAGTTCGCGCCGGGCTTGACCGTATTCGATGCGGTGAGCCAGGGCATGGGCGCGGCGCACGATCTGCTGCTGCGCTATGACGCCGCGCTCACCAAGCTGGAAACCCACAACGACGAGGCCACCCTGGCCGAACTGCATCGTGTGCAGGCCGAACTCGATGCCGCCGACGCCTGGCAGTTGCGTACCCGCGTGGAAACCACGCTGGCAAAGCTCGCGCTCGACCCTCACGTGCGCGTGGACGCGCTTTCTGGCGGTCTGCAGAAGCGCGTGGCGCTGGCTCAGGGTCTGGTGGCCGAGCCGGACATCCTGCTGCTCGACGAGCCGACCAACCACCTCGACGTGGAGGCCATCCGCTGGCTCGAAGACCTGCTGCTCGGGTTCCGCGGCAGCGTGCTGCTGATTACCCACGACCGCGCGTTCCTGGATCGCGTGGCAACCCGCATCGTCGAACTCGATCGGGGCCGGCTGGTTTCGTTCCCGGGCAACTTTGCCGCCTACCAGACACGCAAGGCCGAACTGCTGGCCAACGAGGCCGTGGAGCAAGCCAAGTTCGACAAGCTGCTGGCGCAGGAAGAAGTGTGGATCCGCAAGGGCGTCGAAGCACGCCGTACCCGCAGCGTGGCGCGCGTGCAGCGGCTGGTGACGATGCGGGCGGAGCGCGCCTCGCGTCGCGAGGTGCAGGGCAACGTCAAGCTCGAAGTCTCGCAGGGCGAGCGTTCGGGCAAGATCGTGGCCGAGTTGACCAACGTGTCGAAGGCTTATGGCGACAAGGCGGTCGTGCGCGACTTCACCGCGACGATCATGCGCGGCGACAAGGTCGGCCTGATCGGGCCGAACGGCGTCGGCAAGACCACGCTGCTGCGGCTGATTCTGGGTGAACTGCCGCCCGACAGCGGCACGGTGCGCAACGGCAGCAATCTGCAGGTGGCGTACTTCGACCAGATGCGTACGTCGCTGGACCTGGAGAAGTCGCTCGCGGACACCATCAGCCCGGGCAGCGACTGGGTCGAGGTCAACGGCCAGCGCAAGCACGTGATGAGCTACCTGGGCGACTTCCTATTCGCGCCCGAACGCGCGCGGTCGCCGGTCAAATCGCTGTCGGGCGGCGAGCGCAACCGGCTGCTGCTGGCACGGCTGTTCGCGCGGCCCGCGAATGTGCTGGTGCTGGACGAACCGACCAACGACCTGGACATCGACACCCTCGAACTGCTGGAAGAACTGCTGCAGGACTACAGCGGCACGGTGTTCCTGGTTTCGCACGATCGTGCGTTCCTGGACAACGTGGTGACCTCCACGATCGCCGCCGAAGGCGATGGCATGTGGCGCGAATCGGTAGGCGGTTACTCGGACTGGCTGGAACAGTCGGCCCGTGCGCAGGCGTTGCAGGCTGCCCGCGCTGAATCCAGGCAGGCCACGGAGGCGCCAAAGTCGGCCGCGCGCGAGGCGCGGGGCGCGAATCGCACAGTCAAGCTGTCGTACAAGGAGCAGCGCGAGCTAGACGGTCTGCCGGAACGTATCCAGTCGCTGGAGACCGAGCAGAAGACCATCGGCGCGCAACTCGAGGACGGCTCGATGTACGCCACCGATCCGAAGCGGGCGGCCGATCTGGCCACGCGTCACGACGAGATCGAGATGGAGCTGCTCGAGGCGCTCGAACGCTGGGAAGTGCTGGAGAAGAAGACGAAGGGCGAGGGCGCCTAAGCGTTGCTCTTGGTTTTCTCCCTCTCTCCCACGGCGTGGGAGAGAGGGGCTGGTCGGTAGTCAATCCACTCATCCGCACCACGCCAGCACCATATTGGTCAGGTCGACCATGAACGCTGGGCGCAGGTAAGCCAGAAACCCCAGCGTCAGCAGCGCCGCCAGGGCAAGGAATCCAAGGCCCTTGGCCAGTCTCATCTCAGGCCCCCACGGGTTGTGGACGGACCAGCGCCTGCTCGCGGATCGGCAGGTTGACTACCGCGGCCATCAAGCCCAGCGCGATCGCGATCATCCATACGGTGCTGTAACTGCCGGTCTTGTCGAACAGGTAGCCACCCAGCCATGCGCCCAGGAAGCTGCCGATCTGGTGCGAGAAGAACACCACGCCCGACAGCATTGACAGGTACTTCACGCCGAATACCTGGGCGATGATCCCGTTGGTCAGCGGTACCGTCGACAGCCACAAGAAGCCCATCAGCGCCGCGAACACCCAGGTGCTGGCCGCCGTCAGCGGCATCAGCAGGTAGCCGGCGATCACCACCGAGCGCGCGATATAGATGAACGACAGCAGGTAGCGCTTGGGCATCCGCTGGCCCATCGACCCGGCCGTATAGGTGCCGAACACATTGAACAGACCGATCAGCGCCAGCGCCACCGTGGCGACCTTGGGATCGGTGAAGCCCCGGTCCTTGAGGTAAGGGGCCAGATGCACGCCGATGAACACCACCTGGAAGCCGCAGACGAAGTAGCCGAGCGTCAGCAACTGGAAATTGCGGTTGCCGAATGCCTCGCGCGTCGCTTCGCCGATGGTCTGGTGATGGCCGGTGGTCGTCGCGGCCATCTTCGGTTCCCGCAGCGTCAGCGCCAGAGGCAGCATGAAGCACGCGAGGAATGCCAGGATGAACAGCGCGTTTTGCCAGCCCATGGTGGAAATCAGCGTCTGTTCCACCGGAATCATCAGGAACTGGCCGAAAGACCCGGCCGCTGCCGCGATGCCCATGGCCCAGACGCGCTTCTCCGCGCTGGCCACGCGGCCGATCACGCCATAGACCACGCTGTACGTGGTGCCGGACTGCGCGATGCCGATCAGCACCCCGGCGCCCGTGGCAAAGGCGGTGCCGCTGGTGGCCAGTCCCATGACGACCAGACCGGCCACATAGAGCGCCACGCCGATGATCATGATGCGCAGGGCGCCGAACTTGTCGGCCAGCGCGCCGGTGATCGGCTGGCTGGCGCCCCACATCAGGTTCTGCAGCGCCAGGGCAAAGGCGAAGGTCTCCCGGCTCCAGCCATGGGTTTGTGTGATCGGCAGGTTGAACAGGCCAAAGCCATGCCGGATGCCCATCGAGAGCGTCACGAGCAGCCCACCGCACACTAGGACGGTGGTCAGGGAGAGTTTGCGGTCAGTCATGTCGGGCTCGGTAGGTATTGTTTCTATTGTTATGTCGACGGCTGCTATAGCGACTGCGGAGGTGCCGTATGCGCGGTCCGGCGAGTTTACTCCGCGCTATCCAATCTTGCCGGCGCGGGATTCGTGCCGCGCCCATCCATTACAATGCAGCGCATTCCGGCCGCCGACGGCCGGGCGTCCCACTTTCCGCAAAACGACTCCATGGCGAGCAAAACCAGTCAGTACAGCGAATCTTCCATCCGGGTCCTGAAGGGTCTGGAGCCGGTCAAGCAACGGCCCGGCATGTACACCCGTACCGATAACCCCCTGCATGTCGTGCAGGAGGTGATCGACAACGCCTCCGACGAAGCGCTCGGCGGCTACGGCACCGAAATCCTGGTCACGCTGCATCGCGACGGCAGCGTCAGCGTGGAAGACGATGGCCGTGGCATCCCGGTGGGCATCCACCCGGAAGAGCAGGTGCCGGTGGTGGAAATCGTCTTCACCCGCCTGCACGCGGGCGGCAAGTTCGACAAGGGCAAGGGCGGCGCCTACGCGTTCTCGGGCGGCCTGCATGGCGTGGGCGTGTCGGTGACCAACGCGCTGGCCACGCGCCTGGACGTCACGGTCTGGCGCGACGGGGCGGTGTCCACGCTGACGTTCGAGCACGGTGGCGAAGTGACCCGCCCGCTGGCGACGCGCAAGATCGAGCGCGGCGAGAAGAAGAGCGGCACGCGCGTGCAGGTGTGGCCGGATGCGAAGTACTTCGATTCGGCCGCAATCCCGATGGCCGAACTGCAGCGCCTGCTGCGCAGCAAGGCCGTGCTGCTGCCGGGCGTGAAGGTCACGCTGGTGCTCGAGAAGACTGGCGAGCAGACGGTGTGGCAGTACGAGCAGGGCCTGAAGGGCTATCTGGTCGAGGCCCTGGCCCAGGGCAGCGGCGCCGAACTCGTGATCCCGATGTTCGAGGGCGAGCACTTTGCCGACCCGGACAAGAATGCCGGCGAGGAAGGCTTTGCCGAAGGCGAAGGCGCGTCGTGGGTGGTGGCGTGGACCGAGGAAGGCGCGCCGGTGCGCGAATCCTACGTCAACCTGATTCCCACGCCAGCCGGCGGTACGCACGAATCTGGCCTGCGCGAAGGCCTGTTCCTGGCGGTGAAGAGCTTTATCGAAATGCACTCGCTGCAGCCGAAAGGCGTGAAGCTGATGAGCGAAGACGTGTTCGCGCGTGCATCGTTCGTGCTGTCGGCCAAGGTGCTCGATCCACAGTTCCAGGGCCAGATCAAGGAGCGGCTGAACAGCCGTGACGCCGTGCGTCTGGTTTCCACGTTCAGCCGCCCGGCGCTCGAACTCTGGCTGAACCATCACGTCGATTTCGGCAAGAAGCTGGCGGAACTGGTGATTCGCCAGGCTCAGGCCCGCACGCGTGCCGCGCAGAAGGTCGAGAAGAAGAAGGGCTCCGGCGTGGCCGTGCTGCCCGGCAAGTTGACCGATTGCGAATCGACCGATGTCGAGCGCAACGAGATTTTCCTGGTGGAGGGCGACTCCGCCGGTGGTTCGGCCAAAATGGGCCGCGACAAGGAATTCCAGGCCATCCTGCCGCTGCGCGGCAAGGTGCTCAATACCTGGGAGACCGAGCGCGACCGCCTGTTCGCCAATAACGAAGTGCATGACATTGCGGTGGCGATCGGCGTTGACCCGCATGGCCCGGACGACGAGCCCGACCTGTCGAACCTGCGGTACGGCAAGATCTGCATCCTGTCCGATGCGGACGTTGACGGGGCGCACATCCAGGTGTTGCTGCTGACGCTGTTCTTCCGCCACTTCCCGAAGCTGATGGCCAACGGCAACGTCTGCGTGGCACGCCCGCCACTGTTCCGCGTGGATGCGCCGGCGCGTGGCAAGAAGCCGGCGCAGAAGCTCTATGCGCTCGACGAAGGCGAGCTCGAAGCCATCCAGGACAAGTTGCTCAAGGATGGCGTCAAGGAAGGCGCGTGGCAGATTTCGCGCTTCAAGGGCCTTGGCGAGATGAGCGCCGGGCAGCTCTGGGAGACGACGATGAATCCCGATACGCGCCGGCTGCTGCCGGTGTCGCTGGGCGAGTTCGACATGCCGCAGACCGTCACCATGATGAACATGTTGATGGGCAAGGGCGAAGCCTCGCAACGACGAAGCTGGCTGGAAGAGAAGGGCAACGAAGTGGAGGCCGACATCTGACGGCAGCGCGCATATGAGGCAGGGTAGCAACAACATCGGACGATTCGGTCGATTCCGCCAATCTGGGCGGATGGTGGCGCGGGTGGCAGCGCGGGTGGCAGGAACGCTCGCCGCGCTGGCGTCGCTCTGCCTTGCCGCGCCTGCCCATGCGGAACTCTGGGGCTTTATCGACGCCGATGGCGTGGCGCACTTTGCCGATGCGAGGCTCGATGCGCGCTACAAGCTGTTCATGAAGGATGGCGGCAGCTTCGATTCGGGCAACATGCGCAATCTGCCCAATCTGCATCAAGGCGGCCTGCCCGGCGGCAAGCTGGACCCCGAGCGCGAGAAGCTGTACCGCTACGTGCTCAACCATCCGAACCTGGCGATGGTCGATCCGATCATCCAGAAGGCGGCTGCGGCGCAGAACGTGGACCCGGCACTGGTCAAGGCCGTGATGGCCGTGGAGAGCGGCTTCAATCCGACGGCGGTGTCGCCGAAGGGCGCGATCGGACTGATGCAGGTGATTCCGGACACGGGCGCGCGCTTTGGCATCGCCGCAGACAAGCGCGGGACCGTGGAGCAGAAACTGGCCGATCCGCGTCTGAACATCACCACCGGTGTGCGGTACCTGCGCTGGCTGATGGAGCTGTTCCCGAATAACCTGGAGCTGGTGCTGGCCGCGTACAACGCCGGTGAGGGCGCCGTGCAACGCTACAACAACCAGATCCCGCCATTTCCCGAGACACAGCAGTATGTCGCCACGGTGCTGGAGTTCTATCGCCTGTACCAGCCGGGCGAGGCGTCCGGTGCGCGCGTGGTGCGGACCGGCATGGCGGCCGAGCGGGTCAGGATGGTGATCGGCGGTCGCCGGCCCATGCCCTGACATGCGGACGCCTGATGCCGCTTCCTGAGATGGATTTGCCACGCGGCCAGAGTTTGCGGCGGTATCGCCATCCACTTCCTTTAGAATCCCACGCTGACTGCAACAGCCGGCTGCCGGGCGCGCAGGTGCCTGCCGGGCCGAAATCTTGCCAAACATGGATCAACCAGACATTACGTTTCAGGCCGACGAGCCTGCCGATTCGCTGACGCTTGCTCGCTACGCCGAGCGCGCCTATCTCGACTACGCCGTGAGCGTGGTCAAGGGCCGCGCGCTGCCCGAAGTGGCCGACGGCCAGAAGCCCGTGCAGCGCCGCATTCTCTTCGCCATGCAGGCGATGGGGCTGCGTGCCGATGCCAAGCCCGTGAAGTCCGCCCGTGTGGTCGGCGAGGTGCTCGGCAAATTCCACCCGCATGGCGACCAGTCCGCCTATGACGCCCTGGTACGCCTGGCGCAGGACTTCTCGCTGCGCTATCCGCTGATCGACGGCCAGGGCAACTTCGGCTCGCGCGATGGCGATGGCGCCGCGGCCATGCGCTACACGGAAGCCCGCCTGACGCCGATCTCGCGCCTGCTGCTCGATGAAATCGACATGGGCACGGTGGACTTCCTGCCGAACTACGACGGTTCGGAAGAAGAGCCGAAGCTGTTGCCCGCGCGACTGCCGTTCGTGCTGCTGAACGGCGCATCGGGCATCGCGGTGGGTATGGCCACCGAAATTCCGCCGCACAATCTGCGCGAAGTGGCAGGTGCCACGGTGGCGATGATCCGCAACCCGAATATCTCGCTGGCGGACCTGCTGGCGCTGATGCCGGGGCCGGACTACCCGGGCGGCGGCCAGATCATTTCGCCGGCGTCCGAGATCGCCCAGATCTACGAAAGCGGCCGTGGCAGCCTGAAGGTGCGTGCGCGCTGGACCATCGAGGAAATGGCGCGGGGTCAGTGGCAGATGGTGGTGACCGAACTGCCGCCGGGCACGTCGGCGCAGAAGGTGCTCGAGGAAATCGAGGAAATCACCAACCCGAAGATCCGCACCGGCAAGAAGGCGCTGACGCCCGAGCAGACCCAGCTCAAGACGACGATGCTGTCCGTGCTCGACGCGGTGCGCGACGAGTCGGGCAAGGATGCGCCGGTACGCCTGGTGTTCGAGCCCAAGAGCAAGAACACCGAGCAGCAGGACTTCATCCAGACGCTGCTCGCGCATACGAGCCTGGAATCGGGCGCGCCGATCAACCTGGTGATGATCGGCACCGATGGCCGTCCGCGCCAGAAGGGGCTGCAGGAAATCCTGCGCGAGTGGATCGAGTTCCGCTTTGCCACGGTGACGCGCCGCACGCGCTTCCAGCTGACCAAGGTGGAGGATCGCATCCACATCCTGGAAGGCCGGATGCTGGTGCTGCTGAACATCGACGAGGTGATCCGCATCATCCGCGAAAGCGATGAGCCGAAGCCCGCGCTGATCGAGGCGTTCCGCCTGAGCGACCGCCAGGCTGAGGACATCCTGGAAATCCGCCTGCGCCAGCTGGCGCGCCTGGAAGCGATCAAGATCGAACAGGAACTGGCGAAGCTGCGCGACGAGCAGGCCGAACTGGACGTGCTGCTGAAGTCCGAGACGATGATGCGCCGTCGCATCATCAAGGAAATCGAGCAGGACGCGAAGCAGTACAGCCCGGAAGACAAGGATCCGCGTCGCACGCTGATCCAGGAGGCCAGCCGTGCCGCCGCCGAGGTAAAGGTGATCGACGAGCCGGTGACGGTCATCGTGTCGGGCAAGGGCTGGGTGCGCACGCGCCAGGGCCACGGCCACGATGCGTCGCAGTTCACATTCAAGGCGGGCGACAACCTCTACGGCACCTTCGAATGCCGCACCGTTGACACGTTGCTGGCGTTCGGCAGCAACGGCCGCGTGTACTCGGTGGCCGTATCGGGCCTGCCGGGCGGGCGGGGCGATGGCGTGCCTGTGACGACGCTGATCGACCTGGCCGCCGGCACGCAGATCGCGCACACGTTCGCCGGTGCCGCCGAGCAACGGATGCTGATCGCCACGGCGGGTGGCAATGGCTTCGTTACCAAGGTTGGCGACATGATCGGCCGCCAGAAGGCGGGCAAGGCCTTTGTCACGCTGGACAAGGGTGACACGCTGCTGGCCCCGACGCCGATTGGCGACGAGTGCACGCACGTGGCCTGCTTCTCGGCCAATGGCCGACTGCTGCTGGCGGCGCTGGACGAGGTCAAGGTGCTGTCGGCCGGTGGCCGCGGTGTGATCCTGATGGAGCTGGAACCGAAGGAAACGCTGATGCAGGCGGTGGCCGTGGGCGCGCCGGGCCTGATGATCTCGGGCATCGGCGTTCGTGGCGGCAAGGTGCCGCCGCAGAAGCTGGCCGGCAAGACGCTGATCCCTTACGTTGGCAAGCGCGCCCGCAAGGGCAAGGCGATCGAGCCGCGCCTCAAGGAAGTGAAGATCGAGCCGGTAAAGGTTGGGGAGTAAAGGGGAACGGCGTCGGTGACTCCGGCGCTGGTCCTCTGATTCTCTGATCCGGCCCCTCTCCTGCTGGGCGGGAGAGGGGAGCGAACCCTCGGCATGTGAGTTGCTGTCGGGGCTCTCACCGCTCCGGCCCCACGGGACAGGGCAAGTCGCATAATCCGCGACACTGCACGCATCACTCCCATCCTGCGGCATCGCCAATCGAGACCCCCTCTTTCCAATCCGTGATGACCCCGGGCGCGTGCCGCCGTGCGGGATTGCCGTACCATGTCGGTTGCCCCCAATTCCTCCAGTGCGCGGGCATAAGAAGATCATCAAGACCATGTCCTCCACGCCGATTCCCGTTGAGTCCGAGCTTGCGCCGGCTCCCACGCCCCGTACGTTGTTCATCGAATTTGCTCGCATGGGGCTGTCAGGGTTTGGCGGCGTGCTGCCATTCGTGCGACGGTCCGTCGTCGAACGCAACCGCTGGCTCAATGACCGCGATTTCGTCGAGATTCTGAGCCTCGGGCAGGTGCTGCCGGGGCCGAACGTGATCAACCTGGCGTTGATGCTCGGCCTGCGCTTCGCCGGACTGCGCGGCGCGTTGGCCGCATTCGCCGGATTGGTGCTGATGCCGCTGGTCGTGGTGCTCTGCGCGATGGGCCTGTACCTGCGCTTCCAGGATGTGACCGCCGTACGGCAGATGCTGGCGGGCATGACTGCGGTGGCGGCGGGGCTGGTGCTGTCGACGGGCGTGAAGCTGGCGCAAAGTCAGCCGCGCACCGTGCGCGCGATTGCCGTTGGGGTTGCCGCGTTCGTTGCGATTGGCCTGCTGCGCTGGCCGCTGTTGCCGGTGATGGCCGTGCTGGTGCCCGTTGCGCTGGTGCTCGAATACCGCGCGATGCGCAAGGGGGGCGCATGACTTCGCCCGAGATCCTGCGCAGCCTGCTTGGCCACTTCGGCATGCTCTCGTTGCTGGCCGTCGGTGGCGGCGGTTCCGTGATTCCCGACATGCATCGCTTCCTGGTCGAAGCGAATGGCTGGATGAGCGACGAGCAATTTGCCGCGCTCTATGCCATCTCGCAGGCGTCTCCCGGGCCCAACATTCTGTTTGTCGCGCTGTTCGGCTGGCAGGTGGCCGGGCCGGCCGGTGCGTTCGCGTCGATGGCCGGCATCTGCGGGCCGTCGAGCGTCATCGCGCTCGGTTTCGAATACTTCGCGGGCCGTTCGCCGCACGCAGTATGGCCCGGCCTGATCCGACGCGGCCTGTCTGCATTGACCATCGGCCTGCTCATGTCCACGGGGTGGGTGCTGGCCGGCAGCGTGGACCATAGCTGGACGGCCGCGCTCGTGACGCTGGTGACGGTGGGGCTGATGCTGAAGACGAAGGTGCACCCGCTGGCCCTGGTGGCGCTTGGCGCCGGGGCAGGGCTGCTGGGGCTGGTCTGACGGCGGATCAATCGACGCCGACGAAGCCCCCGGTCTGGTGCGTCCAAAGCCGCGCATACAGGCCACCATCCGCCAGCAATTCGGCGTGCGTGCCGCTTTCGACGATGCGGCCGCCGTCGAGCACTACCAGACGATCCATGCGGGCAATCGTCGATAGCCGGTGCGCGATGGCGATCACGGTCTTGCCGTGCATCAGCGCCTCCAGGCTTTCCTGAATCGCGGATTCCACTTCCGAGTCCAGCGCGGACGTGGCTTCATCGAGGATCAGGATCGGTGCGTTCTTCAGCAACACCCGCGCGATGGCGATGCGCTGCCGCTGCCCGCCCGAGAGCTTCACGCCGCGCTCCCCGACCAGCGCATCCAGCCCGTGATTGCCGTGCGAGTCGACCAGCAGGTCCATGAAGTCGTCGGCGCGGGCCTGACGCAAAGCCTCGTGCAACTCGGCCTCTGTGCTGTCGGGCTTGCCGTAGCGCAGGTTGTCGCGAATCGAGCGGTGCAGCAGTGATGTGTCCTGCGTGACCATGCCGATCTGCGCGCGCAGGCTTTCCTGCGTCACGCCGGCAATGTCCTGGCCGTCGATCAGGATGTGGCCGGTCTCCACGTCGTAGAGCCGTAGCAGCAGGTTGACGAGCGTCGACTTGCCCGCGCCAGACGGACCGACCAGTCCGATCTTCTCGCCGGGCCGCACCACGAGGTTCACGTTGTCGATGACGCCGCTGCCCTTGCCGTAGTGGAAGCCGACATGGTCGAACCTGACCTCGCCCTGGCGGATGTCGAGCGGCTGCGCATCGGGACGGTCGAGCACGCGACGTGGCACGGCGATGGTCTTCATGCCGTCCTGCACCTGGCCCACGTTCTCGAAGATGCCGTTGACCACCCACATGATCCAGCCGGACATGTTGTTGATCCGGATGACCAGCCCCGTGGACAACGCAATGGCGCCCGTGGTGACCAGCCCCTGGTTCCACAGCCACAGCGCGATGCCCGTGGTGCCAGCGATCAGCAGGCCGTTCAGCGTGGTCACCGTGACGTCCATCGCGCTGACCATCCGGCCGGCCTGCCGGACCTTGTCGGTCTGGTCGGCCATCGCATCGCGCGCGTAGGTCTCCTCATGCTGCGAGTGGGCGAACAGCTTGAGCGTGGTGATGTTGGTATAGCCGTCGACGATGCGGCCCATCAGGCGCGAGCGCGCGTCGGTGGCCACCACGGAGCGTTGCTTGACGCGCGGCGTGAACCACGCCAGCGCTGCGATGTACCCGACGATCCAGATGAGCAACGGAATCGTCAGCCGCCAGTCGGCCTCGGCGAACAGCGCCAGCGAACTGACCGCGTAGACGATCACGTGCCAGAGCGCGTCTACCGCCTGCACGGCCGAGTCGCGCAGCGAGTAGCCGGTCTGCATGATCCGCTGCGCGATGCGGCCGGCGAAGTCGTTCTGGAAGAACGACAGGCTCTGCTTGAGCACGTAGCGGTGGTTCTGCCAACGGATCATGTTGGCCAGGCTCGGGTTGATCACCTGGTGGACCAGCACGTCGTGGGCCCCGATCATCAGCGGGCGAAGGATCAGCGCGACGAACGCCATCCACAACAATTCGTTCTGGTGGCGTGCGAAGAACGACCCGTCGGGCGTCTCGCGCGCCAGATCGACCAGCCGGCCGAGAAAGCTGAAGAGTGCCACTTCGACCAGCGCTCCGATCAGGCCGACGATCAGCAACGCCGCGAAGACGCCGCGGACTTCGCGCAGGAAATGGGCATAGAAGCGCCACACGCTTTCCGGCGGCTGGCTGTCGGGCAGGCCGCGGAACGGGTCGATCAGTCTTTCCAGACGGCGCATCAGCATGGGGGGCGATCCTCGTCAGGTCTGCTGGGTGAGCCGATCATGATACGCCCATGAAAAAGCCCCGCTCGAGGGCGGGGCTTGAAGACTGAAGCGGATGATGGCTGGTGGATCAGTGGATCACCATCAGCGTGAACGGATGCACATACGCCTGCAGCGTCACGAAGATACCGACCATCAGCGCCAGCGCGATCGAGTGGAAGAACACGTAGCGCAGAATCTCGCCTTCGTGGCCATACCACTTGGTGGCGGTGGAAGCCACCACGATCGACTGTGCATCGATCATCTTGCCCATCACGCCGCCCGAGCTGTTGGCCGCGGCCATCAGGGTCGGAGACAGGCCAAGCTGTTCCGCCGTGGTCTTCTGCAGGCCGCCGAACAGCACGTTCGATGCGGTGTCCGAGCCCGTCAGCGCCACGCCCAGCCAGCCCAGCATCGTGCCGAACAGCGGGTAGAGCACGCCGGTCTGTGCGAAAGCCAGGCCCAGCGTGGCGTCCAGACCCGAGTAGCGAGTCAGGTAGCCGATGCCGAACATCGCGCAGATCGTCAACAGCGAGTAGCGCACGAGCTTGATCGTCTCGAAGTACTCCTTGATCAGGCGCGGGATCGAATAACCCATCAGCAGGCCGCCGACCAGGGCCGACACCAGAATGCCGGTACCCGCCATCGACAGCACGTTGAATGCGAACACGGCTGGTTCGGCGATTTGCTTTGCCACCACGGGCGGGCCCTTGAGCACGGCCTTGTCCAGACCCGGGATCGCGTACTTCCATTGCCATACGCCGTCCATCAGCTTCTTGAACTCGGGGATGCCCCAGACGAACACGAAGACGGTCAGGATCACCCAAGGCATCCACGCCTTGATCACCGAGATGTTGGCCGATGCGGCGTTGGCCTTGGCGTCGGCTTCGAGGGCTTCGGCATTGTCGACCTTGGAATCGTCGTGACGGCCCAGGATGCGCGTCGAGGTCCAGATTTCCTTCGGATGCCAGATCTTCAGGAAGGCGGTCAGGCAGCCCATTGAGACCAGCGCCGAAATCACGTCCACCAGCCACGGGCCGTGGAAGTTCGACACCAGGAACTGCGGCACCGCGAAGCTGACGCCGGCCACCAGGATCGCCGGCCAGATCGCCAGCATGCCGCGGAAGCCCGCGAACGCCCAGATCAGCCAGAACGGCACCAGCACCGAGAAGAACGGCAACTGGCGGCCGATCATCGCGGAGAGTTGCACCTGATCAATGCCGGTCACCGAGGACAGGCCGATGATCGGCGCGCCGAGCGCGCCGAATGCCACCGGCGCGGTGTTGGCGATCAGCGCCAGGCCCGATGCAGCCAGCGGCGAGAAGCCCAGGCCGATCAGGATGGCGCCGGTCACGGCTACAGGCGTGCCGAAGCCGGCTGCGCCTTCGAAGAACGCGCCAAAGCTGAATGCCACCAGCAGGAGCTGCAGGCGGCGATCTTCGGTGACGCCCGAGATCGAGTTCTGCAACACCTTGAATGACCCGTTTATCGTGGTCAGCCGGTGCAGGAAGATGATATTGAGGACGATCCAGCCAATCGGGAACAAGCCGGAGATGATGCCGAGCCCGGCGGCTTTGCCAGCCATTTCCGCAGGCATTCCGAACACGAATGACGCCACAACGACGCCGACGACCAGCGCCAGCCCGGCCGCCAGGTGGGCCTGCATGTGAAAGAACGCCAGCGCTGCGAGCAGCACGACAACCGGAACCGCGGCGGCAATAGTGGACAACGCCATACTGCCGAGCGGGTCATACACTTGACTCCACACGATTGAATCCTCCTCTGGATTGAAACGACAGCTTGCCTCTGACGGGCCTGGGCTGCCGGAATGCAAATGCCCGTTCAAGCGACGATAGCGCCCCTGGGAGGCGCTATCAAAATGAGTCAGGCGTCGTTGCACGGCCTTGCCGTACGACTTCTACAGTCTGCCGCCGTACGTTTGGCCAGAACCGCTCCACTTCATTTTGATAGCGCCCCAAAGTGGACAGAAGGGGGATTGTAAGGATGGGTCCCGGGCCGCCTGCCTTAAATCGGATCATCGGAATGATGAGCCGGATTCAGGGATCAGGGTTTGCTCGGGGGCAGGCTGAAGCACCTCACGCTCTCGCGCGAGACTACTCCTTAATACGAGTGTTCGAAATAGGGGATGTGGAGGGAAGGGCGTAAAACCAACGCCGTGGTCACTGAAAACGCGGGCTTGCGTAGTGACTTGTTCCGCACAGGCAGAGGGAGGGGAGGCGGTCACCGGCCGGCTGGGCGGTGACCGCAATACAACGATTTACTTGAGCGGCAGCTCGAGGATGCCGGTGGCCGCCGGACGCGCCCGCATGGCCGCGAGCCAGCGCCCCAGGTTGGGCCGGGCTGTGTGGGCCTTTGGCATGCCCATCCAGCGGTGCGCCGCGCAGGCCAGCGAGATGTCGGCCATCGTGAAGCGATCGCCACCAATGAACTCGCGGCCTTCCAGCGCGTCGTCGAGCATCTTCGCCAGCGGCTCGGCGCGCTCGCACGATTTCTCGATGACGGCCTCGTCACGCTTGTCTGCCGGCGTGCGAACCAGTTGCAGGAACGCCTGGACCATCGCCGGGCTGAACGTCGTGGTCTGCCAGTCCATCCAGCGGTCCGCCGAGGCGCGCGCCTTGACGTCCGAGGGCCACAGCGTGTCCTCGCCATAGCGCGCGCACAGGTAGCGCACGATCGCGTTCGATTCCCACAGCACGAACGGCTCGCCGGCCACGTCGGTGTCGCGGAAATCCTCGATCACCGGAATCATGCGGTTCGGGTTGAGACGTACGTAAGCCTCGGTATCGAGCTCGCCCTTCTGATTGCCGATGTCGATGCGCTCGTGGTCCAGATGCAGCTCGCGCGCGCACCAGACCACCTTCTGGACATTGATTGACGACAGCCTGCCCCAGATGCGAAGCATGTTCGATGGCTCCTCGGGTTGGTTGTAGCGTGCCGGCTCAGGCCGCCCGTGCCTGCGGCGCGGCTTGCGCGATCGCTTCGCGGAACACCTCGCCGAGGATCGACACGCCCTGCTCGATGCGCTCGGCCGATACGGTCACGAACGCCAGGCGCAGCGTGTTCTTGCGCGGGCTGCCCGCGTAGAACGGCGCGCCCGGCACGTAGGCCACGTTGCGGCGCACGGCTTCTTCCAGAATCTTCATGCTGTCCAGACCCTCAGGCAGCTCCACCCAGATGAACATGCCGCCCTCGGGCGCGTTCCAGGTCACGCCGGTCGGCATGTGGCGCTTCAGCGCGTCCAGCATGAACGCGCATTGCTTGCCGTAGAGTTCGCGAATGGTCGGGATGTGCCGTTCGAGCAGGCCGTCCTTGATCGTTTCGTAGGCAATGCGCTGCGTGAACGTCGGCGTGTGCAGGTCCGAGGCCTGCTTGGCCTGGCACAGCTTGAAATGCAGGTCGGGCGGGGCGATGACGAAACCCAGGCGCATACCGGGCGCCAGGATCTTCGAGAACGAGCCCATGTAGATCACGCCGTCCGGGTTCATCGACAGCAGCGACGGCAACTGGTTGCCCGAGTAGCTCAGTTCGCCGTACGGATCGTCCTCGACCAGCAGCACGCCGAGTTCCTTGGCGCGCTTGACCAGCTCCTGGCGGCGCTCCAGCGGCAGGCGGCGGCCGGTGGGGTTCTGGAAGTTCGGCAGGGCGTACAGGAAGCGCGCGCCGGCGGTCAGTTCGGGCGTCAGCGCCTCGGGGATCAGGCCCTTTTCGTCGGTCGGGATCGACACGAATTCCGGCTCGAACAGCGAGAACGCCTGCAGCGCGCCCAGGTAGCTCGGCGTTTCCACCAGCACCGGGCTGCCCGGGTCGATCATCACCTTGGCGATCAGGTCCAGCGCCTGTTGCGAACCCGTGGTGATCATCACGCGTTCCACATCGACGTTGTAGCGCTTGGCCACGAACTCGCGCAGCGGCATGTAGCCTTCTGTGGCCGCGTATTGCAGCGCGCCTTGCGGGTTGTCGGCGAATACACGGGCCACTGCCGCTTCCATGGCCGCTACCGGGAACGAAGCCGGCGAGGGCAGGCCGCCGGCGAACGAAATAACTTCCGGACGCTCGGTGACTTTCAGGATTTCACGGATGGCCGAGCTGGTCAGTTGCTGCGCCCGGCGGGAGATGGCCCATTTCATGATTGGTCTCGTGGTGGGGGAATTCAATGCGCCGGCCTCCGCAAGAGGCGGCGCGGCATTATCTGTTTTACGTGGTTTTCGACGGCGTCAGATCTCGACGATCATTTCGATCTCGACGCAGGCCCCCAGCGGAATCTGCGCCACGCCGAACGCGCTGCGTGCGTGCTTGCCTTTCTCGCCGAACACCTCGGCCAGAAACTCCGAGCAGCCGTTGGTGACCAGATGCTGTTCAGTGAACTCAGGCGTCGAGTTCACCAGGCTCATCACCTTGACGATGCGCTTGACGCGGTTCAGGTCGCCGATATGGGCGTGCAGCGTGGCCAGCAGGTCGATGGCGATGGCGCGCGCGGCCTGCTTGCCGGATTCGGTGTCGATATCCTTGCCGAGCTTGCCAGCCCAGGGCTTGCCATCCTTCCTGGCGATATGGCCGGACAGGAATACGGTGTTGCCGGTGGTCGCTGCCATGACATAGGCAGCGGCGGGGGCGCCGGCCGAGGGCAGTTCCACGCCCAGACGGGCAAGGGTGTCATAGACGGACATGCATGTCTCCTGTCAGTGAAGTCGTCCTGGAAGGATAGGGGGCGCCTCCTCGGCGGCGGATGCCAATGGCATGGCGGGTGCGGTGTTGCGCACTGCGGCGCGTCGGCCAAGGGCCACCACGGCGATCACCGCCACTGCGAAAGCGACGGTGGCGGCATCGAGGGGCTCGGCCAGGATCAGCGCGCCGCCCGCCAGCGTGAGGAACGGCTGGAGCAATTGTATCTGGCCTACGCGCGCCACGCCGCCTTTTGCGAGTCCGGCGTACCAGAACAGGAAGCCGATGAACATCGAGAACACCGACACATAGGCCATGCCCAGCCACGCGCGGGGCGACGCGGCGGCGATGGATGCTGCATGTTCCAGCCCCAGCCAGGCCACCACGGGCGCCAGCACGGGCAGCGAGACCACCAGCGCCCAGCTGATCGTCTCCAGCCCGCCCAGTTCGCGCGAGAGCTTGCCGCCTTCGGCATAACCGAGCGCACCAAGCACCACCGCCAGGAACAGGTACCAGTCGGCATGTTGCAGCCCGCCCGCGCCTTGCCACAGGGCGAAGGCCACCACGAGCGCGCTGCCGGCCACGGCGGACAGCCAGAAGCCCAGCGACGGCCGTTCATTGCCGAACCATGCGGCGAACACCGCGGTGGCCAGCGGCAGCAGGCCAATCACGATCGCGCCATGCCCGGACGGCACTTCGCGCATGGCCAGCGACGAAAACACGGGAAAACCGACCACCACGCCCAGTGCGGTCACGATCAGCCGGAGCCATTGGCCACCGCGCGGTCGCCGGCCTGATGCCAGGGCGCCGCGCATTGCCAGCAGCGCGAGCGCCAGCGCGGCGGCGACCACGGCGCGTCCGAGCGCGACGAACGTCGCGTCCAGCTCGGCCACGGCCATGCGCGTGAAAGGCAGCGTCTGGCTGAAGATCGCCACGCCGATGAAGCCCAGCAGCATGCCGCCGGAGGGAGGGGAGTGATTCGGGTCCTTCATGATGCTCTCAATGCGGTTGGCCTGCGACGGCGATCCAGACGGCGGTCAGCGCCAGTGCCAGGCCCATCGTGCCGTTGAACCAGCGCACGCGATTGCCCTCCATCAGCCAGCGCCGCAGCGATGCGCCAAGCACGCCATAGGCGCCATTGCTGAAGAAGCCGAACAGCGCGAATATCGCGCTGACCAGCACCACGCGTTGCCCCGGCGAGGGGGCGCCCGCCATGTACGACGCGGCCACCGCCAGCGCCAGCATCCATGCCTTGATGTTGGCGTACTGCAGTGCCGCCGATTGCCAGACATTCATCGGCTTGAGCACAGTCTTTTCCGCCAGCGACGTGCTGCGCGCGATGCGATACGCCAGCCACAGCAGATAGAGCACGCCCACCACATGAATCACGGTGGCCAGCATCGGGCTGGCCAGGATCAGCGCGCCGACCCCGGTGGTGCACAGCGCAACGATGCTGGCGAAGCCGAACGACACCCCGACGCAATGCGGGAGCGTGGCGCGCAGGCCGAAGTTGGCGCCGGTGACGGCGGCGATCGTCGTGTTCGGGCCGGGCGTGAAGGCGCCCACCGCGAGCAGCGTGACCAATGCAAGGAACTGGGCTGTCGAGAGCCCCGTGAGCCAGGCTTCCATATTCTGTGTTTCGGGGGTGCTGTTATGCGAAGTTCACGACCACACGGCGGTTCGTGCGGCTTTTCTTCTCGATCTTGGTCACGGTCACCGCGCCGATCTCGCCCGTGTTGGCCACGTGCGTGCCGCCGCAGGGCTGACGGTCCACGCCGGGAATCTCGATGATGCGGATCGTCGATGTGCCGGCCGGCGGCGCCGCGCCGATCGTGCGCACGAGGTCGGGCTGGGCGGCCAGTTCTTCGGGCGTGATGCGGTCGATGGTGACCGGCGTCTTCGCGTTGATCAGCGCGTTGAGCTGTTCGGTCAGCACGGCCTTGTCGAGCGTGGATTCGGGCAGGTCGAAGTCGATGCGCGCGGAGTCAGGCGAGATGCCGCAGCCCGTCACCGGCACCGGGATCAGCGACCCGAGCAGATGCAGGCACGTATGCAGGCGCATCAGCCGGTGGCGGCGGGCCCAGTCGATCTTCACTTCGACACGGTCGCCGGCCTGCAGCGCCGGGGCGTCGGGGGCGGGGACGTGCAGGATGCGCTGGCGGTCGTCGGCGTAGACGGTATCGGCCAGTGTGACGATGCGGCCGTCGGCGGTGGTCAGGGTGCCGGTGTCGCCCGCTTGTCCACCGCTACGCGCGTAGCAGACGGTCTGGTCGAGTTCGATGCCGGCTTCGCTGACGGCCAGCACCGTGGCCTGGCAGTGGTCCAGGTAGGCGTCGTCGTCGAAGCGCTTTTGTGTGGTGGCGGGCATCGGGGGAGCTCCTTTGGTGTGTGTCGTTTATCGCAGGGTCTTGATGCCCGCTGGGGTTTCGATGTCGGCGGCCAGCAGAGGCGGGCCGTCGCCTTGTTCGATCTCGATCAGGTCCGTGGCGCCGATCCACGCCAATCCTTGGCGCAACAGTTCCGCGTGCGGATGCTGGCCGTGCAGTCGGCGCAACGCCAGGTCGTGGCCCGGCAGGCTGACTGCCGGATGGTTTGCCACGTCCCACTGGATCAGCGTGGGAAACAGGCCATCGCCCGCATTCGCCACCTCGCCGGTCCAGGCGGGCAGGCTGCCGTCGTCAGGCACGGTCAGGCGCCAGCGCAGGTCGCCGCGCGTCATGGGAATGACCGGGGCGATCCGGTCCGGGTACTGCGCCTGCCAGCGCGACCGATCGGCCGGACGCTCGACGCGGGCCGCCCAGTGCGCCAGGAACGGGCCATCGCGCAGCCGCTGGCGCATCAGGTCGCCATCCAGGCCGAACCAGCGTGGCCGATCAGGTGCGGCCGCCGACGGATCGATCGCGATGACTTCGAGGTACAGGCCACCGTAGAGGCCCATCACGCGGTTGTGCGTGCCCATGCGCGGGTGCGTGCCGCCGCATTGTGGAGCGACGCCGAGCGCGCTGGCCACATACTCGGCGCCTGAGTCCAGGTCGGGCGCGGCAATCACGAGATGGTCGATGGCAAGTGTCATGGTCGGTTGATGTTAGTCAAGCTCGTCGGTACAGTACCGATACAGTTGAGCAGATCGTCTTCAGTACAGTTGCGGGAGCGCCACATGGAAGGTAGCCAGAAGGATAGCCGGGGGGATCTTGGCAGTGCCGCAGGCGGCACACGGCCGTTGCGGCTCGTGATGCCGGCGACGGGGCTCGAGCAGCTTCCGGACCCGATTCCGTCGGCGCAGATGACGCTGGTGGAGCAGTTGACCGAGTGGGCGCGGCTGCGTATCGACGAACGGGTGTTCCGGGCTGGCATGCGTATGCCGTCGATCCGTCAGTTGGCGACCGAGAAGAGCATTTCGCGTTTTACCGTGGTGGAGGCCTATGAGCGGCTGGTGGCGCTGGGCTACCTCGAATCGCGCCGCGGCTCGGGCTTCTACGTCCGTGAGCGCACGCCGCTCGCGTCCACCGTGGCGCCACCGGCCACGCCCGCGATCCGCAACGTCGATGTCACCTGGCTGCTGCGCAGCATGTTCCATTCGGCCGAGAGCCACAAGGCGCCCGGCTGGGGCTTCCTGCCCAACGAATGGCTGGACGGGGAACTCGTGTCGGGCGCGCTGCGCAGCCTGGGCCGTCAGCCCGGCAGCCATTTCCTGGTCAGCGGCACGCCGCAGGGTTTTCTGCCACTGCGGCAGCAACTGCGCACGCGGCTCGAAGAACTGGAGATCGGCGTCACGCCGGACCAGATCGTGATGACGTCCGGCATCACGCAGGCGTTCGACCTGATCGCGCGCCAGTTCCTGCAGCCGGGCGACACGGTGGTGGTAGGCGACCCGGCCTGGTTCGTAATGTTCGCCCGCTTCGCCACGCAGGGCGCCAACGTGATCGGTGTGCCCTATACCGTGGAGGGCCCCGACGTGGAGGCGCTGGAACGGATCGTCCAGGCACACCGGCCGAAGCTGCTGGTGGTCAACTCCGTGCTGCACAACCCGACCGGGACGTCGCTGTCCGCCGCCCGCGCTTTCCGGCTGCTGCAACTGGCCGAACAGTACGATTTCACGATCGTCGAGGATGACATCTACAGCGATCTCTGCCCTCCGGGCCACGCCGCTACCCGGCTGGCCAGCCTGGACCAGCTCAAGCGCGTGATCTACCTGGGCAGCTTCTCCAAGACGCTGGCCGCCAACCTGCGCGTGGGCTTTATCGCCGCCAGTCCGGACCTGGCCGTGACCTTGACCGACAGCAAGCTCGTGACCGGCATGGCCTCGCCCGAAGTCAACGAACGCGTGGTCTACAAGGTGCTGACGGAAGGGCACTACCGCAAGCACGTGGAGCGCGTGCGCGGCCGGCTGGACCGGGCGCGTGACGAGACGCGCGAGCAGCTCGAGCGGCTGGGTTTGCGCATCTTCCCGGGCAATCATGCGGGCATCTACCTGTGGGCCGATACCGGCGTGGACACCAACGTGATCGCCACGGCCGGGCACGAGGAAGGCTATCTGTTCGCGCCGGGCAGCCTGTTTTCGCCGTCGCAGATGCCTTCCACGTGGACGCGCTTCAACGTGGCCAGCAGCAGCGATCCGGGCATGCTCCGGTTCCTGGCCGGCCAGATGGACCGCTTGTCCGGCCTGTCGGGCCTGTCAGCGCTGTCTGGCCTGCCCGCCAACGCCGGGGCTTGAAAAACCGGCTGCCGATCCCTATTTCCACACGCATCGATCCCGGTCCGGATCCCACGGACCAGGGCAAATACGCGCCCGTTTTCGTTTTCAAGAGGAGAACCATGACCGCACCGCACGAAACGATGAGCTTCCAGGCGGAAGTGAAGCAGCTACTGCACCTGATGATCCACTCGCTGTACAGCAACAAGGAGATCTTCCTGCGCGAGCTGGTATCGAATGCTTCCGACGCCACCGACAAGCTGCGCTTCGAGGCGATCGCGAATCCCGCGCTGCTCGAGAACGATGCCGACCTGGCGATCCGGATCGAAGCCGATCCCGCCGCCCGCACGCTGAAGATCACCGACAACGGCATCGGCATGAGCCGTGACGAGGCGATCCGCAATCTCGGCACCATCGCGCGGTCGGGCACCAAGGAGTTCTTCCAGCAGCTTTCCGGCGACCAGCAGAAAGACGCCGCGCTGATCGGCCAGTTTGGCGTGGGCTTCTACTCGGCATTCATCGTGGCCGACAAGGTCACCGTGGAAACGCGTCGCGCGGGTGTTGCCGCCGACGAGGCCGTGCGCTGGGAAAGCGCCGGCGACGGCGAGTTCAGCATCGATGCGATCAACCGCGCCGAGCGCGGCAGCACGATCACGCTGCATCTGCGCGAGGGCGAGGACGACTTCCTGTCGTCGTACCGCCTGCAGAACATCATCCGCAAGTACTCGGACCACATTTCGCTGCCGATCCGGATGCCCAAGGAGGAATGGGATGCCGAGGCGCAGCAGCAGAAGGTCACGGGCGAGTGGGAAAGCGTGAACCAGGCCAGCGCGCTCTGGACTCGCAGCAAGTCGGACATCACGGACGAGCAGTACCAGGCGTTCTATCAGCACATCGCGCACGATCACGAGGCGCCGCTGGCCTGGACCCACAATCGCGTGGAAGGCCGTAGCGAGTACACGCAGCTGCTGTACATCCCGGCGCGCGCGCCGTTCGACCTGTGGGACCGCAATCACAAGGCCGGCCTGAAGCTGTACGTGAAGCGCGTGTTCATCATGGATGACGCGGACCAGCTCTTGCCAGCGTACCTGCGCTGGGTCAAGGGCGTGGTCGATTCGGCGGACCTGCCGCTGAACGTGTCGCGTGAACTGCTGCAGGAGAGCCGCGACGTGAAGGCCATCCGCGAGGGCTGCGCCAAGCGCGTGCTGTCGATGCTGGAAGCAATGGCCG
The DNA here is from genome assembly GCF_002335265.1 of Cupriavidus sp. UBA2010. NCBI lineage: Bacteria > Pseudomonadati > Pseudomonadota > Betaproteobacteria > Burkholderiales > Burkholderiaceae > Cupriavidus > Cupriavidus sp. UBA2010. Next base: position 117,079 of record NZ_DDCI01000026.1, on the reverse strand, counting down.
ATAGCGAAGACGAAGCCGAACGCGCCAAGTACAAGACCTTCTGGGAACAGTTCGGTCAGGTGCTCAAGGAAGGCGTTGGCGAAGACCATGGCAACGGCGAGCGCATCGCCAAGCTGCTGCGCTTCGCGACCACGCATGGCGACACGGCTGAACAGTCGGTCTCGCTGGTCGACTACGTGGGCCGCATGAAGGAAGGTCAGGACAAGATCTACTACGTCACGGCCGATACCTGGGTGGCGGCGAAGTCGAGCCCACACCTCGAGGTGTTCCGCAAGAAGGGCATCGAAGTGGTGCTGCTGACTGACCGCGTTGACGAATGGCTGCTGTCTTACCTGCACGAGTTCGACGGCAAGCAACTGGTATCGGTGGCCCGTGGCGACCTGGACCTGGGCGCGCTGGCCGACGAAGCCGAGAAGGCCGAGCAGGAGAAGGCCAGTGCCGACTGGAAGGAAGTGGTCGACCGCGCGAAGTCCGTGCTCGAAGGCAAGGCCAAGGACGTACGCGTGACGCTGCGCCTGACGGATTCGGCATCGTGCCTGGTGTCCGACGATGGCGACATGAGCGGCTACCTGCAGCGTCTGCTAAAGCAGGCTGGCCAGAAGTCGCCCGATGCCCAGCCGATCCTGGAGCTGAATCCGGAACACGCGCTGGTGAAGAAGCTGCGCGATCTGCCGGATGGCGAAGCCTTCGGTGACCGCGTGCGCGTGCTGTTCGACCAGGCGTTGCTGGCCGAAGGCGGCATGCTTGACGATCCGGCTGCCTATGTGCAACGGGTGAATCGACTGCTGGCCTGATCGGTATCGTCGTTTCGGTATCGTCGTATGAAACGCCTGCCCTCTCACCCGACCCTTCTTCCCGCGCATGGGAAAGGGTATCGCGGGGGAGGGCAGGACTTTCCAGCTTCCAGTACCCCTTCCCGATGACCACCAAGCGCTGCTTTCCTCCGGTCGTCGACATTCACACTCGCGTGCTTGTGCTCGGCAGCCTGCCGGGCGAAGTCTCTCTCGCGCAGTCACGCTATTACGCGCACAAGCAGAATCGTTTCTGGCATTTGATGAGCGATGTGCTCGGCGTCGATCTGGTCGGCTTCGAGTACGAAGCTAGATTGCAGACACTGCTCGGCCATCGCGTCGGCCTGTGGGACGTTGTGGCCGAGGCGCGACGCGAGGGCAGCCTCGATAGCAGCATCCGCGACCATCAGGGCAACGATCTGATCGGCCTGATCGCGACGCTGCCGACGCTCAAGGCCATCGCATTCAATGGCGGCACAGCCGCGAAGATCGGCGAGAAGACGCTTCGGGACCATGGCGATCGCCATGCGATTCTCCGATTGCCATCGAGCAGCCCGGCTTACACGCTGGCCTATGCGGAAAAACGCAAGGCCTGGGAGAGCCTGCGCGACTGGCTCGACTGATCCGTCGACGCTGAATTCTGCTGTACGGTCGTGCGCATCTCCAGCGCATGGTTGGCACACGCGCTCGTACGTAGGCGAGACCTCGATTTGATGCAACGCAAATCGGGCGCCCAATTCAAAAAAATCAATTCGCCTACTGGAAATATTCAGAATCCTCGGCCGAATCATTGACTATGATATTCACTTGATAAGTCAATGATTCGGTCATGCTCGCCCAGGCATGGCCGTTTCTTTAATGGTGCAAGGCTCCACCACGTGTTTCGTTTTTTTCCCCAAGGCATCACGAAGTACCCCACACGAGAAGACGACCATGTCCCAGGAACAAGAACCGCGTCGCCGATTTTTTCGGCAGATGCTGGCAGTCGTGCCCGCTGCATCCGTTGCGACAGGTGCAGCGATATCACAATCCGCGTGCTCGGAGTCTCCCGGGCCGCAATCCGCAAATGCCGGCAATGTCGGGCCCTACAAGCCCAACTATTTCACCGCCGACGAATGGAAATTCGTACAGGCGGCGGTCGACCGGCTGATTCCAGAGGATGAATTGGGGCCGGGTGCGCTTAAAGCGGGCGTTCCGGAATATATCGACCGGCAGATGGACACGCCCTACGGGCACGGCAAGCTTTGGTACATGCAGGGGCCATTTCATCCCGATGTGCCCGCAGAGCTTGGCTTCCAGATGAATCTCGCACCGCGCGACATATATCGTCTCGGCGTGAAGGCTTGCGACGAGTACTGCAAGAAGCAGTATGGCGGCAAGGCATTTGCCGATCTCTCCAAGGAAGACCAGGAAAGCCTGCTCGGCCAGATGGAACACGCCAAGCTCTCGTTCGATGCGGTACCGGCCAGGACGTTCTTCTCCTATCTGCTGAACAACACGAAAGAGGGCTTCTTTGCCGATCCGATCTACGGCGGCAACAAGGGCATGGTGGGCTGGAAGATGGTTGGCTTCCCCGGCGCACGGGCGGATTTCGCGGACTGGATCGATCAGCCAGGGGTGAAGTATCCCTATGGTCCGGTGTCGATCGACGGACGGAGGGGATAAGCATGGCGATAAAGAAGGACAAGGTCGATTGCGTGGTGATCGGTTTCGGCTGGACTGGCGCGATTCTCGCCCAGGAACTGACCGATGCGGGGCTCGACGTCGTGGCGCTCGAACGTGGCGCGATGCGCGATACCCCGACCGATGCCGAGTATCCGAAAGTCGTCGACGAACTGAAGTACGTCGTGCGCGGAGAGTTGTTTCAGGATCTCTCCCGGGAGACGGTCACGATCCGTCACGGCGTGGACGACCTGGCGGTGCCGTATCGGCAGAACGGCTCGTTCCTGCTTGGCAATGGCGTGGGCGGCGCGGGCTTTCACTGGAACGGCATGCACTATCGCGTTCTGCCGGAAGAACTGCAGTTGCGCAGCCGCTACGTGGATCGCTATGGCAAGAAGTTCATTCCCGAAGGGATGCAGGTGCAGGACTTCGGTGTCACGTACGACGAACTCGAGCCACACTTCGACTTCGCCGAGAAAGTGTTCGGCACGTCGGGGACGGCCGGCAACCTGAATGGCAAGATCCAGCCGGGCGGCAATCCGCTCGAAGGCCACCGGTCGAGCGAGTACCCGACCCCGGCGCTGAAGAATTCGCTCGGCGCGCAACTGTTTGAGAAAGCCGCGCGCGAGGCGGGCTTCCACCCGTACCCGGCACCGGCGGCGAATACGTCCGAGCCCTATACGAATCCCTACGGCGTGCGCCTTGGGCCGTGCAATTTCTGCGGCTTCTGCGAGGACTTCGGCTGCTACATGTACTCGAAGGCGTCACCGCAGACGACGATCCTGCCGGTCCTGCTGAAGAAACCCAACTTCGAGTTGCGCACGAAGGCGCAAGTCACCAGGATCCTGCTCGATTCCGACAAGAAGCGCGCGACCGGCGTGCTGTACATCGACGCCCAGGGGCGAGAGGTCGAGCAACCCGCCGATCTCGTGATCGTCGCGGCGTACCAGTTGCACAACGTGCGTCTGCTGTTGCTCTCTGGCATCGGTACGCCGTATGACCCGAAAACCGGCAAGGGTGTCGTTGGCCGCAACTACGCGTATCAGATGAACGGCGCGGTCAACGTGATGCTGCCCAAGGGCACGCTGCTCAATCCGTTCATCGGGACAGGTGCCGGCGGGGTAGGGCTGGATGACTTGAATGGCGACCAGTTCGATCATGGCCCGCTCGGCTTTCTCGGCGGGGCGAGTATTCGCCATATACGTTATGGCGGCCGGCCCATCAAGCAGACGCCGACTGTCCCCGGCACGCCAGCGTGGGGCAGCAAGTGGAAAGCGGGTGTGGTCGATGCGTACCAGCGCTATATGACGATCGGCATTTCGGGCTCGGTCATGCCATATCGCGATGCGTACCTCGATCTCGATCCGACGTATCGCGATGCCAACGGCCTGCCGCTGATGCGCATGACTTTCGACTGGCACGACAACGAGTACGCCATGCTGGATTACATGGGCACCCGCATGGAAGAGGTGGCCAAGGCGATGAAGCCCGAGGCGTACTACAAGGCCATCCGCAAGAAGGGCCAGCACTACGACACGCGCGTCTATCAGTCCACGCACACGACAGGCGGCGCAGTGATGGGGTCGTCGCCCGAGACCAGCGTGGTCAACAAGTATCTGCAGAGCTGGGATGTACACAACGTGTTCGTCATGGGCGCCTCTGCGTTCCCGCAGAACATGGGCTACAACCCGACCGGTCTGGTAGCCGCGCTTGCCTATCACTCCGCGAAGGCTATCCGCGAGCAGTACTTGAAGCACCCGGCGCCGCTGGTTCAGGCTTGAGGTGATGGCCATGAAAGCAAGCAAGAAAGCAACAATGGTGGTGGCGGTGTCGGCGCTGCTGGCGGCGTCGGCGTGGACCATCGGCGCGTTCGCCGATGACCGGCAGGGCGATTCGGCGACTGCCGCGCAAGTGTCGGGCGCCGATGCGCAATTGGTCGAGCGAGGCCGCTATCTCGCGACGGTGGCCGACTGCGCGGCGTGCCACACGGCGAAAAACGGCAAGCCGTTCGCAGGCGGTCTTGGCATCGAATCGCCGATTGGCCGGATCTATTCGACCAACATCACGCCGGACAAAAGCTCCGGCATCGGCACGTTCAGCTACGACGATTTCGATCGCGCCGTGCGCCACGGCATAGCCAGGGACGGCTCCACGCTGTACCCGGCCATGCCCTATGCCTCGTATGCGAAGGTGAAGCCGTCCGACATGCAGGCGCTATACGCGTACTTCATGCATGGTGTGCAGCCAATCGAGCGGGCCAACAAGGCGACCGATATTCCATGGCCGCTGTCGATGCGCTGGCCATTGCGTTTCTGGCGCATGGCTTTCGCCCCGGAGGTGGCCACCGACGACCCACCGGTATCCAATGACCCGGTGGCGCGCGGCCGCTATCTGGTGGAGGGGCTCGCGCACTGCGGCGCCTGTCACACGCCTCGTGGCTGGGGGTTGCAGGAGAAGGCGCTGAGCGATGACGGCAAGACCTATCTCTCGGGAGGCGTGATCGATAACTTCCTGGCGAAGAATCTACGCGGCGACGGGAAGGATGGTCTCGGTACGTGGACGCAGGACGAGATCTTCGCGTTCCTGAAGAGCGGGCGCACCAAGCATTCAGCGGCATTCGGCGGCATGTCGGAAGTGGTCGAGAACAGCATGCAGCACGTGAACGATGCTGATCTGACGGCGATTGCGGCATACCTGAAGACGCTGGCGCCAGTGAATCCCAGTGCGGCCGTGTTGACGGCGAATGCCAGTGCGACGGACAAGCTGCGCGCCGGAACGGATCGCAGCAACGGCGCGCTGACTTTCGTCGACAACTGCGCCGCATGCCACCGCACGAGTGGCAGTGGCTACGAGAGTACGTTCCCGAGGATCGCGCTCAGCTCAACCGTGAACAGCAACGATCCAACCTCGCTGATCCACATCGTCCTGGTGGGTGGCGAGATGCCATGGACGAAGACCGGCCCGACGCACTACGGGATGCCCGGATTCGCCAAGCGTCTGACGGATCGGGATATCGCCGATGTGCTGACGTTCGTGCGGACGAGCTGGGGGAATCAGGCGCCATCGGTAAGCGCGGACCAGGTGGCGAAGGTGCGCAAATCCGTTGGCGCAGCGTCTCAGCCGAAACGGCCTGAGAACAACTGACGGACGGGGAAAGCGGGAGGCCGCCGCCTCCCGCCTCCCGCTACCCGCTACCCGCTACCCGCTACCCGCTACCCGCTACCCGCTGGTTGGGGCTCTGGTTAGCCGAAGTTCGGCTGTGTGGCCGCGTAACTGGGCCGTGCCCGCATCGCTGCGTGAGCGCGCCGGATGTTCGGGCGTGATTCCAGCATCGCGGCACTTTCCGGAAAGCGTCCCAGGTACTCCACGATCGGGGCGAAGAACAGATCGGCCATCGTCAGCGTGTTGCCCGCCAGAAAATCGCGACCGCCGTAGGCGTGCTCGAGCGCATCGAGCTGTTTGGCGATGTCGGGCAGGGCGGCGTCGATCGTCTTGCGGTCAGGCTGGCTGTTCTCGCCACTCGGGAAGACGTACTGCAGCACGTAGCGGCGCACCATGGCGTCATACGCGTGGCAGTTGATGAGGCTGATCCATTGCTCGCAGCGTGCGCGGGCCGTGGGGCCGGCCTGCGAGATCAGGCTTGGGCCATCGAATGCTTCCTCGATATAGCTCAGGATGGCGCGTGTCTCGAAGAACTCCAGCGGACCGTCGGTGAAGGCCGGAATGCGGCCAAACGGGTTGTGCTTCAGCAATTCGGGGTCCCGCGGCGTCAGAGGATCGAGCTTGTACGCAATGCCTTTCTCTGCCAGCGCCATGCGCACGGTGCGGACATAGGTGCTGCGGCCATCGCCATAGACGGTGACGGTACCCGCGCTGCCTTCGGCATCCACGTAGTCGCTCAGACGGTTGAATACCGATTGCCAGCCGCTGGTGTGCGCATCGCGTGTGGCGGTGTCCGGGAAACCGCTGTGACGCATGTGCAGGAGCGTGCCGCCGTCCTTGTCTGTCAGGGTCACCTCGATCAGCGTGCGGGTGCCTTCGGGCAACTCGCCACCTTCCCACTGCCAGGTGTAGGCCAGGAAATTGGCGCGGTCGATCTTCTGGTACTCGCCGCCGACCATGTGCTGCGACCCGTCACGGCCACCCATCACAAGCCGATAGCGCCCGCCGACCCGTGCATCGGCGCTGGCTTCCAGCACGCGCATGCCGCGCGGGCAATGCCAGGCCGCGAGCGCCGCCTGGTCCGTGAACGCATCGAAGACCCGTTCGCGCGGCGCGCGAATCTGGCGGGTCATCTCCAGATGAAACGTAGCTGCTTCGGTCATGACTTGAACCCCTTGTCATCGGTGACGGTATGCGCCTGCTCGACAAAGGCGACGAGCCTGTCGAGGTTGTCCTCCCAATGCCGCCGATACGTTTCCAGCCAGCCATGCGCGTCGCGAAGCGCACCGGGGCGCAAGTGACAGATGCGCCAACGCGCGTTGACTTCCCGCTCGATCAGCCCAGCATCGGCCAGCACACGCAGGTGCTTGGAGATGGCTGGAGCCGACATGTCGAACGGACGGGCGAGTTCGCTCACAGGGGCTTCACCTTCCGCCAGCCGCGCAAGAATCGCGCGACGCGTGGGGTCGGCCAGGGCGGCGAAAACCGAGGAGAGCGGGTCGTCGGAATTGGGCATGCGCTCATTTAACTCATTGGTTAAATGAAGATCAAGGGCTGTTACAACTGCGGTGGGATGGCCGTCGGGTGGGTGATGCGCGACGTGGGGATTACAATTAATGCAAAAAATGATGCCGCGCTAACACCGCCAGCAAGCTGCCGAGGCGATGTGTACGGCGGCGATTCTTGAAGGAAGGGAAGAAGGAACATGGCGACGTTGATTCCTGCAATGGGCTCTGTCTCGTCTCGCATGACTTCGGGGGAGAGACGGTTCGCGCAAAGACTCGAGGCGAAGCTCGAGGACGACTACCTGTGCTGGTACGACGTTCCGATCGGCGAGAAAAGCCGCCATCCGGATTTCGTCGTATTTCATCCGAGCCGCGGGTTGCTGGTACTGGAGGTCAAGGACTGGAACCTCGACACCATTCGCCAGATCGACAAGCAGGATGTGTTGCTGATGACCAACCGCGGACTCGTGGCTGACACGAATCCCCTGGTGCAGGCGCGTCAGTACATGTTCCATGTGACCGACCTGTTGCAACGGGACCCGCAGCTCGTCTGGCCAACTGGGTCGCTCAAGGGCAAGGTGTTCTTTCCCTATGGTCATGGAGTGGTCCTGACCAATATCTCCCGCGCGGCATTCGAAAAGGGGGACCTTGGAGAGGTACTGCCGGGTCACCTGGTCATCTGCCAGGATGAGATGTTCGAGAGTGTGGATCCCGAAGCGTTTCAAAAGCGCCTTTGGGAGATGTTTCCGATCAAGTTCACCCACAAGCTCTCACTGCCGCAGATCGATCGCGTGCGCTGGCACCTGTTCCCTGAGATCCGGATGCCGGAGCAGCGATCACTATTTGCGGATGCCGCTGCGGGAGCCGAGGAAATCCCCGACATCCTGCGCGTCATGGACCTGCAACAGGAGCAACTGGCACGTAGCCTCGGTGACGGGCATCGCGTGATTCACGGCGTGGCGGGGTCGGGCAAGACCATGATCCTGGGCTATCGCGCGGAGTACCTTGCGCGTACGTCAGTGAAGCCCATCCTGGTGCTCTGCTTCAACAAGACACTCGCGTCAGTGCTTGCCGCGACCATGGGAGAAAAGGGGATTGCAGATAAGGTGCATGTCCTGAACTTCCATGCCTGGTGCGGGCGCCAACTCGATGCCTACAGCATCGACCGTCCCAAGGGCTTGTCGAATGAAGTGCTGTTCAATGAGATGGTCGAGCGTGTTGTGCGCGGTGTTGAACGAAAGGCAATACCGTCAGGCCAATATGACGCAGTGCTGATTGACGAAGGCCATGATTTCCAGCCTGAGTGGTTCAAGCTGGTCGTGCAGATGGTCAATCCTGATAGCAATGCCCTGCTGGTTCTCTACGATGACGCGCAATCCATCTACGGTGGAAGCAAGAAGCGGAAGTTCAGTTTCGCCAGTGTCGGCATCAAGGCACAAGGCCGAACCACCGTTCTGAAGTTGAATTACCGGAATACGCGAGAGATCCTGGCGGTCGCGCGTGCGCTGGCTGATGACCTGCTGGTGGAACGGGTGGCGGATGAGGACGAGGCGCCTACCGTCCACCCGGTGGCGGCGGGACGAAAGGGCCCGCGACCTTTGCTGGTCGAACTGCCGACGTTGAGTGCGGAGGCCACACGCATTGCCGAAGTTCTGCTGGACGAGCATCGGTCCGGCACGCGTTGGTCAGAGATGGCCGTGCTCTATCGGCATTGGGATGTCATGGCACAAATTACCGACACGCTAAGGCGCGAGGGCATTCCTTTCGAGTGTCCGCAACTGACCAAGCGCTTCGTGCCCAGTGCGGATAGCGTGAAGGTGGTGACCATGCACAGCAGCAAGGGACTCGAGTTTCCATTGGTTTGCATCCCCGCTATCGGAGCGCCTCACAAGAAGAACGACTCGACGGAGGAAGAGGCTCGCCTGCTCTACGTGGCTATGACCCGGGCAACCCGACAGCTTGTGATGACACACGGATCGGACTCCCAGTTCTCCAGTAGGCTGCGTGATGCGCTTAATACACTTTCTTGACGCGGGCGGAGATGGCCTGGCTGGCCCTTAACGGTCCAGCCGGCCGAACTAACTTTCCAAAGCGGAAGAGCCCCTCAGGCCGTCGTATTGACCACACCGCCGGTGCTCGAGCCACTCTCTTGCTGCATGGCCTCGGCCAGCTTGGCGTACGCCTGCGACAGCGCGGCGTTGGTGGAGGACACGGCGCCTTGCAGGGTAGCGACGGTGCTCGCCTTGGTCCTTTCGTCGGTCTTGGCGTTCTGCGCGGCCTGGAGTTGCTGCATCTGGGTGGCCAGCAGTTTCTGAAGCGTTTCGATCTGCTGCTTGATCGCCTTGATGACCGCCGATTCGGTGTCGCTGCTGCTGGAGCTGTCCGTGCCGCCGGCACCCGCAGCGCCGCCGGCGCCGCCAGCCTTGCCGCTGAATGCGGCGCCGTTTACCCGGCCGTTTGCCGACGCGCTGGAATCCTGTGCGCTGGCCTTGCCCGTGCTGTCCGTGCCGTCCTGCGACGCCGAAGTGGTGACTGCGGCGCCACTGGCGGTGAAGACCTGCGGTGTAACGCTGGTGATAGATGTCATGTTCTGGTTTCCGATCGGAAGAGAGCCTATCCGTTGATCGGCCGGCGCCGGCAAAACTTTAGTGCCATCGCCGCTGTCCTACTGGCTTCCTTCGGCATCTGTCACAATCGCGGCCATGCATTCTTCCGGTCGTTCTTCTTCAGGATTGATTTGATATGTCCAATCTCGGTATCGGCGGCATCGGCCTGCACGTGATCGTGGCGATTTTCTTCGCCGTGCACGCCGTTCGCACCCACCAGAACATGTACTGGTTGCTGCTGCTATTCCTGTTCCCCGGCCTGGGCAGCATCGTCTATTTCTTCGCCGTTTACTTGCCGAGCCTGCGCGATTCGCGCGGGGCGCGGGCAGCGTCGCGGGCGATCAAGCAAATCGTCGATCCGAACCGGGCCGTGCGCGAAGCGCGCGAGGCATTTGACCGGGCGCCGACTGTCGATCACCGCATGCGCCTGGGCGCTGCCTTGCTGGAAGTGGGCAATGCGGCCGAGGCGCTCGAGCACTATCAGGCTGCAGCCAACGGCCCGTTTGCGTCCGATTCGGCCTTGCTTGAGGGGCTGGCGCGCGCCCAGGTTGCCACGGGCCGCCATGCCGATGCGCAGGCGACGCTTGAGAAGCTGTTTGCCGCGCATCCGCAGGCGCGCGACCAGGCCGAACCCGCATTGCTTTACGCGCGTGCGCTGTCCGCGCTCGATGCGCCCGGCACGCGCGACGCCTTCGAGCGCGCGCTGACCTGCGCCAGCGATGCCGCGCCGCGCTGTCTGTATGCCGACTGGCTTTCCCGCCAGGGTGATGCAGCCGACCGCGAGCGCGCCAAGTCGCTGTACTCGGAAATTGTTCACGACGCGCGCCACTGGCCGCGTCACGCCCGCGAGCACAATCGCGAATGGCTCCAGCGCGCGCAGGTCGCGCTGGGCCAATGATCCGCGCCTTGAGCGCGTTGTATTCCTCCATGACGCTTTTGAAACGCAAATCTATCGAGGCCGTGGCCTCACGCCGCCCCGCGCGCGGCGAACGTGAAACCTCGCGCAGGAAGCTGTCCGGCGACGCCGTCGATGTCGACAATGCCGGCGAGAAGCGCATGACGCCGCGCTTCGCGCCAGTGACGTTCTCGGAAATGGATGGCGTGCGCTATCTCCATTTCGGCACCGAGTGGGTGCAGGGCGCGATGCGCCTGCGCAAGCCCGATGCGATCGAGCTCGAGTACGCCCAGCAGATGATGGCGTGGCTGCTGTTCCTGTCGCCGTCGGCTGCGGATTTCCACGTGGCGCAGCTGGGCCTGGGCGCTGCCGCGCTGACCAAGTTCTGCCATCGCCAGTTCGCGCGCGCGAAGGTGACGGCGGTCGAGTTGAATCCCGCCGTGATCGTGGCCGGCCGCAGCATGTTCGGTCTGCGCGAGGACGATGCGCGTCTGACCGTGCGCGAGCAGGACGCATGGGACTTCGTGATGGATGGCGCGCAGACAGCGTCGATCGACGCATTGCAAGTCGACCTGTACGACGCCACCGCGCGTGGCCCGGTCCTCGACACCACGGCGTTCTATCGTGCCTGCCGTCGCGTGCTCAAGGCGCCTGGCGTGATGACGATCAACCTGTTCGGAGACCACGAGAGTTTCCCGAAGAATATCGTGCGTATTTGCGATGCGTTTGACAATCGCGTGCTGGTGTTCCCCGAGGTGCATGACGGCAACGTCATCGCGCTGGCATTCAACGGGCCGGCGATCGACGTGTCTTGGGAAACGCTGGAGGCGAGGGCGGAAGTGGTGGAGTCCACCACGAAGCTGCCGGCGAAGGACTGGGTGAAGAAGCTGCGCGCGGCGAATGCGCGGCAGGAAGAACGGCTGGTGATCTGAAGTCGCGCTTTTTCTCCCCCTCCCACCCGGTGGGAGAGGGGAGTCAGGCCACCATCATTCCTTATGGAAGAACTGCGCGAGCGACCACTCGTCGGTGCGCGCCTCATAGCGCAGGCCCTTGCGCATCGCCCACATCGCCAGTTGGCTGTGCGACGGGATGATCGCGTGGTCGGCCAGCGCGAACCTGGCCGCCGCGCGGGCATTCTCCTCGCGGGCCTTGTCGCTGGAGATCGTCGTCAGCGATTTCTCGATCAGTTGATCGAGCTGCGGATTGCTGTACTTGCCCCAGTTCCACGTGCCGTAGCCGGTCTTCGGGTTTGGAGTACCCGTGATCGAGCGCAGCGCCACGTCGGCAGCGGCCGATCCCCAGCCTAGCATCTCGAATGCAAAGTCCCCCTGGCGCGCGCGCGTGAAGTACGTGGCCACGGGCAGCGTCTCAACCTTGGTCTGGATGCCGATACGCGTCAGCATCCCGGCCGTGGCCTGCGCCACCTGGGCGTCATTCAGATAGCGATTGTTCGTGGCGTGCAGCGTCAGGCCGAAACCGTCCGGATATCCTGCGGCGGCCAGCAGCTTCTTCGCGCCTTCCACGTCATAGGCGTCCGGCTTGGTGCCAGGATGGCCAAAGATCTGCGGCGAGACGATCGACGAGGCCGGCACCGCCAGGCCTTCCATGATGCGGCTGACGATGGCGTCGCGGTTGAGGGCCTTGCTGATCGCCGCGCGCACGCGCGCATCCTTGAACGGATTCTTGCCGAGCGGCTTGCCTGCCTTGTCTGTGACGAACGGCGGGTTGTCGCGTGACTGGTCCATCTGCCAGAAGATCGTGCGCCACGACACGGTCTGCTCGATCTTGAATTTCGGGTTCTGCTTGAGCTTCGCCACGTCGGCGGATGGCACGCTTTCGATCACATCCACATCGCCGGCCAGCAGGGCGGCCGAGCGCGCGCCGTTGTCGGTCAGGATCCGGAAGATTGCGCGGTCCCATTCGGGCTTTGGCCCCCAGTAGTCGGGATTCTTCGCCATCACGATTTCCTGGCCGCGCGCGAAGCGCACGAACTTGAACGGACCCGTGCCGATCATCGCCTTGCCCGAATCGAAATCGGCCTGGGTCAGGTTCGCGGCGATCTTCTTCGGCATGATCGGCACGCTGTTCAGATCGTTGGCCAGGTTCGCATAGTTCGGCACGCTCATGGTCAGGCGCACGGTCAGCGGGTCGGGCGTGTCGATGCGGGCGATCGGCTTGGTGTAGCTGGTGAACGACCCCGGCGCGTTGGTCAGCTTTTCGGGGCGCTCCAGCGACGCCTTGACGTCCTCGCTCGTGAACGGCGAGCCGTCATGCCATTTCACGTTCGGGCGGAGCTTGATCTCCCACGTGATCGCGTTGAGCGGCTTCCACGACAGCGCGAGGCCGGGAATGTAGCGCGCGTTCTTGTCCATGAACACGAGCGACTCGAAGATATGGAGTGCGATGGCGTTGTTCGGGCCCGAGTTGTTCCAGTGCGGGTCCATGGACGTCACGTCGGCGGCCAGGCCGATGCGCAGGTCTTCGGCATGAGCCGCCTGGGCGGGCAATAGCGTGAGCGCGGTGGCGCTCAACGCAATCGAAAGGGATGCTTGCAGCAGCGTGCGGCGGATCATCGGTGGGCTCCTCGTACGGTGTTCGGCCATATTGTGCCGGTAACTATACATCGTTGCAGACCCAGTACAATCGCGGCCATGTTTGCCAATTCCCGCACGATTTCGTCGGCACAGTCCGATATCCATGAGCATCTGGCCACGCTGGTGGAGCGTCATCTGGCTGAGCCATTCCGCAAGCCGATTGGCGCGCCGAGCCAGCACGCGTTCGATGCGGCCATCGACGCGTGGCAGCGGGCGGGTAGCGCGCCGCTGATTCTCGATGCGGGCTGCGGTGTCGGGGAAAGCACGTTGCGTCTCGCCACGGCATTTCCGGATCACTATGTCATCGGTGTGGATCAATCGGAAAAGCGCCTGACGGCCGGCAAGGACTGGTGGGATGCACCCCTGCCCGAGAATTTCCATTGGGCGCGCGCGGATCTGGTCGATTTCTGGCGGTTGGTGCAGAGCGCCGGTGTGCGGGTCACGCGGCACTATGTGCTGTATCCGAACCCGTGGCCCAAGATCGGCCATTTGAGCCGGCGCTGGCATGGACACGCCGTATTTCCCGCGCTGGCGGCGTGCGGTGACTATCTCGAATGCCGCAGCAACTGGAAGATCTATATCGACGAGTTCTCGGCCGCGCTGACGATGGTGGGGCGCCCGGCGCAAACCGAATCGTGGCAGCCGGAGGCGCCGATGACGCCGTTCGAACGCAAGTACGCGGCGTCAGGGCATGGCTTGTGGCGCTGCGTGAGCGTTCGATGAGCGTCGGATGAAATGAAAAACCCGCCAGATCTGGCGGGTTTTTCATTTTCGGACTGCGCGTTCAGTGGAACAGCGGCTGTTGCGTCGGCGCGTCCTCGGGCAGTTCGGCGTGGACGATTTCGCCGGAGCGGTCCGCGTAGAGCGGGGTGCCGCAATCCTCGCAATATTCCGGATCGAACAGCGCCGCATGGCGGAAGATGTCCTCGACACCGGCATTGCGCAGTTCCTCGCAGATCTGCTCGACCGGATTGCCCTTTTCCTCGGCATCGGCCTCGCCAGCTTCGCGGCCATAGACAGGCCAGACGATGCCGTAGATCACTTCCTTCTCGCCACGCATCGTGAAGCCGACGCGATATTCCTCAACCACTTCCTCGCCGAACCCGGCCACCACGGCGGCCAGTTGGCCGGCCGGCACATCGAGCGTGCCGCACAGGTAGTTCACGGCGGCGCGCACGGTCAGCGGACGGATGCTCTTGTCCGATTCGCGGCAGGACAGGAAGAAGGCATCCGGCAGCAGCAGTTCGAACTCGCAGCCGGGCAGCAGGAGCGCGACGGTCGGCTGCACCTGCTGGCGCCACTGTTCGAGGCACACCGAACGCTCGGCGTGGTGCTCCTTGGCATCTTCCTGCCAGCGGAACAGCGCGCCTTCGTGCGGGGCCACCACCACGGCCAGCAGGTAGCGCGGATCGGCCAGGATCGGCGCGGTTTCGGGCAGATCACGCAGGTCCACCTTCGGCATGGTCCCGGCCAGTGCGGCAGTAGCCAGCTTGTGGGTCAGGGCGAAGGTGTCGCTATGGCTGCGCGGCAGTTGGTCGATGCTGTAGAGGTACGGCGACAGCGCCACCTTGGTGCCGGTGGCCAGCACATGCGCCTGCAGATGCACGGCCAGCGTCTGGGCCAGTTCCGGCTTCAGCGCGCCCGATGGAATCGCGTAGCGTGTATGGGCCAGGATCGGTGCCGCGATCAGCAGCACATCCAGCTTGGCGCCGTCGACTTCGATGGTGGCCGATTCGGCCAGGGTTTCGGCCTGTTCGGCCAGCACGTCGGACGCATCGGCGTTGTGCTTGAACAGGTGTTCGAGCGCGGCGTCGAGCGCGGTCTGGCTGCCGTTTTTCAGCAGGCGATGGAGCCGCTGCGACAGCCGACGCTCCCAATACCCGTCCTCCATGCGGCTGCCCGATGCATCCAGGGCGAGCGCGTCGGCCACCAGCCGTTCGGCGTCAGGAGAGAGTCTGGCGGAAGACTTGGGGCGAAAACCTGCCATATATGTAGAGAACGTCCGTTTTTCGTAAAACGGTATTCTACTCGTTGCGCAGGCGGGTGCAGTCCTCGCGAACCCTCAATCAGGCTGTTGTTTGCATTGTTGGATTACTTTTGAGCCGCCGGTGCGTGCGATTCGGTGCTGTGCGACTCGCCAGCCATCGAAACCTCGCCGCCGCCCTTGGTCAGCAAGTACAGGCAGGCGCCCGCCACGACTACAAAAGCGATCAGAATCTTCACCATGTGATGTCTCCGTCTTTGTCTTGGTATAAGTCACGCTGAATCCGTGTGGGGCGAGTCTGGCAGTGCAGGCTTGCGCAAAACTTACGCGACGGGGTGGGGATTACCCGCAAAAACAAAACCGCCGCCCCGCTTTGCAAGCCGGGACGGCGGTTTCGGTCAGCGGCTGGCGAATCAGGCGGCCAGCAGTTGACGCAGCACGAACGGCAGGATGCCGCCGTGGTTGTAGTAGTCGACCTCGATCGGCGTGTCGATGCGGAGCAGCACCGGTACGCGTTGCGTGTCGCCGTTGGCGCGGTGGATGACCAGCGTCACGTCCTGCTGCGGCTTCAGGTCGCCTTCGATGCCTTCCACGTCGAAGGTTTCGTTGCCGACGATGCCGAGCGACTGCACGCTGTCGTTGCCCTTGAACTGCAGCGGCAGCACGCCCATGCCCACCAGGTTCGAACGGTGGATACGCTCGAAGCTGCGTGCGATCACGGCCTTCACGCCCAGCAGCTGGGTGCCCTTGGCCGCCCAGTCGCGCGACGAGCCGGTGCCGTACTCTTCGCCACCGAACACCACTGTGGGCGTGCCTTCGGCAATGTACTTCATCGCGGCGTCATAGATCGACAATTCCTCACCGGTGGGCTGGTGCAGCGTGATGCCGCCTTCCACGCGGGAGCCGTCGGCCTTGACCGGGATCATCAGGTTCTTGATGCGGACGTTGGCGAACGTGCCGCGCATCATCACCTCATGGTTGCCGCGGCGCGAGCCGTAGCTGTTGAAGTCGGCCTTGAGCACGCCATGCGACAGCAGGTACTTGCCGGCAGGTGAGGTGTCCTTGATCGAACCGGCCGGGGAGATATGGTCGGTCGTCACGGAGTCGCCGAACACGCCCAGCGCGCGGGCGCCACGGACGGTCACGGCTTCGCCGGTCGGCTCGAGCGCGAAGTCCTGGAAGAACGGCGGCTCGGCGATGTAGGTCGACTTCGGCCAGTCGTAGACCTGGCCCTTCGTGCCCTTGATTGCCGCCCACAGCTTGCTCGGCTTCCTGACCTGCTCGTAGTTGCCCTTGAACGTCTTGGCGTCCATCGCGTACTTCAGCAGCGCATGGATTTCTTCCGACGTCGGCCAGATGTCGCCCAGCCAGATGTCCTTGCCACCCTTGCCCTTGCCCACTGGCTCGGTCATCAGGTCGCGCGTGACGTTGCCGGCGATGGCATAAGCCACCACCAGCGGCGGCGATGCCAGGAAGTTGGCGCGGATGTTCGGGTGGATCCGAGCTTCGAAGTTGCGGTTGCCCGACAGTACGGCGGCGGCCACGATGTCGTTCTGCACGATCGTGTCGTTGAGCGCCTGGGTCAGGTCGCCGGCGTTACCGATGCAGGTGGTGCAGCCGTACGCGGTGACGCCGAAGCCGAGCTTGTCCAGGTACGGCAGCAGGCCGGCGGCCTTCAGGTATTCCGTGACCACGCGGCTGCCAGGGGCCAGCGACGTCTTGATGTGCGGCGCGACCTTCAGGCCAGCTTCCACGGCCTTCTTGGCCAGCAGACCGGCGGCCAGCAGCACGCTGGGGTTCGACGTGTTCGTGCACGACGTGATCGCGGCAATCAGCACATCGCCGTTGTGCACCTTCACGCCGTCGGCGTTCGTGTACTCGCGGTCCAGGTCTGCGACGTCCTTGTTGAAACCGTTCTCGGCCACTGGCTTGGCAAACAGCGACTTGAACGTTTCCTTGACGTGGCCAATCTCGATACGGTCCTGCGGGCGCTTCGGGCCGGCCAGTGACGGGGCCACGGCGCCCAGGTCCAGCGTCAACGTCTTGCTGTAGTCGATCTCGCCAGCGCGCGGAACGCCGAACATTTTCTGGGCGCGGAAGTAGCCCTCGAACGCGGCGATTTCCTCGTCGGTGCGGCCCGTGCCACGGAAATAGTCGATCGTCTTCTCGTCGACCGGGAAGAAGCCCATCGTCGCGCCGTACTCGGGCGCCATGTTGCCGATCGTGGCGCGGTCCGGCGTGGTCAGGCTGGCCGTGCCTTCGCCGAAGAATTCCACGAACTTGCCGACGACCTTTTCGCGACGCAGCATCTCGGTGATGGTCAGCACCAGATCGGTGGCCGTTACGCCTTCGCGCAGTCGGCCCTTCAGTTCCACGCCCACCACGTCCGGGGTCAGGAAGTAGACCGGCTGGCCCAGCATGCCGGCTTCGGCCTCGATACCTCCCACGCCCCAGCCGACTACGCCAATGCCGTTAATCATCGTGGTGTGGGAATCGGTGCCGACGAGGGTGTCCGGATAATAGACGCCATCCTTCTTGTGCACGCCGCGCGCCAGATATTCCAGGTTGACCTGGTGCACGATGCCGAAGCCGGGCTGCACCACGCCAAAGGTGTCGAATGCCTGCATCCCCCACTTCATGAACTGGTAGCGCTCGTTATTGCGCTTGAACTCCAGTTGCATGTTCAGGTCGAGGGCGTTCTTTTCGCGGAAGTGGTCGATCTGCACCGAGTGATCGACCACCAGGTCCACGGGAACCAGCGGCTCGATCTTCTTCGGGTTCTTGCCCATCTTCTCGGCCACGTTGCGCATGGCAGCCAGGTCGGCCAGCAGCGGCACGCCCGTGAAGTCCTGCAGCACCACGCGGGCCACGACGAACGGGATTTCATCCACGCGCTCGGCGTTCGGCTTCCAGTTGGCCAGTTGGCGGACGTGTTCCTCGGTCACCTTCTTGCCGTCGCAGTTGCGCAGCACGGATTCCAGGACCACACGAATCGACACCGGCAGGCGTTCGATCTTCACGCCCAGGGCCTTGCCCAGCTGGGGCAGGGAATAGTACTGGCCGCGGCCGCCAGTGCCGAGCTTGAATTCTTTCAGGGTGTTATTGAGATTGTGGGGCATTGCCTGACTCCAATCGAAGGGTGACGCGGGACGCTTCTGAACATTCTTATTCTTAAGACCCCGGTGCGCGATTGGGTTCCGCCGCCATGCAAGCGGCGCGGCCGGCGGGACCGGACGCGCACCGTTACCACGACTCGGCCTGACCCCGAGCGGGTCAGGCAAAGGTAAAACAGGACTTTACTGCGGAATTATTGCTTCGGTGCGGATTGTGCGGATGCGGGTTGCGCATCTGCCGGCTGGGCCGGTTGCGACGGAGCCACCAGCAGCGGCGTGGCCACCGGGGCGCGCAGCGCGCCGGCAACGGTCGGCGCGGAGCCGCCGGCCTGCATGTCTGCCGTCTGGCATTCGTCCGCCAGGCGCTGACCGAGGTTCCGGTTGAACAGCATGGCCTTGCTCGGGATCACCACCAGATCCATGCCGGTGCGTTGGTCGAAGTAGCGGTCGGCGCCGGTCACGGTGTTCTGGCGCGGCAGGCGGTAGACCTTGCCTTCCCAGTTCACGCCGATCACCTCGTCACGCTGCATGTTGCCGGTGATGTAGAGCGCATGGCCCAGTTCGCATTGCCACTTTTCGCCGGCCGGCGCTTCAACCGGGGCGGCTGCCTCGGTCTTCTTGGTGGTCTTCTTCGAGGCCGTCTTCTTGGTAGCGGCCGGTTTCTTGGCCGGTTCCTGGGCCAGCGCGGCGCCGGCGGATGTCAGGGTCAGGGCGCCAAGGCAGGCGGCCAGCACGATGTGTTTCATTGTGTCTTCCTTCCGGTTTTCTGAATAATCAAAAACGGCTGTTAGTCGTACGGTCCGCTGGGGAGCGCCGGGGGGCGCTCCGGCTACAACTTTCCGCCGCTATTCTCTACGATTTGCCCCACGGGGCGAAGCCCGTCGGTCATTGGTTACACAATTGTCCGCGGACGGTTTGTCATCGGCCACTTCAGGGCAAAAATGAGCAGTCCGCGTTTCGGACTGGTGTCAGTCGAAGAACAACTCCGTCACCGGCGAGGGCAGTTTCGTGCCAGTGGCATGGGCACGCTGCAGCAGCGACCAGTAATAGCGATAGCTTGCGCGGTCATGGAGTTGGCCGTCGTGGCGGATCGGCGCCCAGTTGTTCTCGTGCGCCGCGAGCAGGATCTGGCTTGCCGCGCCGATCTCGCTGTTCCCGGGGCGGAAGGCCGACACAATCGGTTCGATCTGGCCCGGATGAATGCTCCATTTACGCAGATAGCCGAATTCGGCGCGCGCCCGGTATGCGTCGTCGCCCGAGCGTTGGGGGTTCTGCACATCGGTGCTGACATTGTGTGACGGCACTTTGCCATGGCGGTGGCAGGCTGCCGAAATCTCGAGCATGGCCCGGCGGATCAGCGGATGCTCGAACTGCTCCGGCGAGCGCATGGCCTCGCCCGGAATCGCGCCGTGGTGCGCCGAGACAAAATCCATCAGGCCGAAGCTCAGGCACTCCACCTGTACGAGCGAGGCGATGTCGAAGACTTGCTCGAGCGCCGAATGTGTCTCAATCAGCACGTGTATCGGGATGTGGCGGGCAATGCCGGACGCGCGCGCCACCTGGTTCACGTGATCGGTCACGCGGGCCACTTCCACCACGTCGGTCACTTTCGGGACCACTACATAGGCCAGTCGGGCGCCGGCTGTCCTCACCAGGATGTCGACGTCCTCGCGCCAGCCCGGGTGCGCCGGGTCGTGGATGCGCACGCCCACGCGGTTGTGCGCATTTTCGGCACTGTTGATCAGTTGCGCGCACAGCGTGGCGTGCTGGCGTTCGAGCCCGACCGCTGCGCCGTCCTCGCAGTCGAACGTGATATCAAACACTGGCCCGAGCGCTTGCTGCAGGGCAAGCGATTTGCGCATGAGCTTTTCGCTACCGGCATAGTGGTCACACACCGGCAGTTGCACCGGAATGGCTTCGCCCTGAAACAAGACCTCGGATGGATGCACGTTAAATACGGAGAAAATGTAGGGTTATTCAAAAATGGGATTTACGCGCCCAAAAGAAAAACCGGGGTCCGCGCCGATTTTCGAGAATCGATGCGGAACCCCGGTCTTTCATGAGCGGGTGGCTCGCGGAGGATCAGCCCAGCAGGTGTTGCACGCCGGCACGCTCTTCTTCCAGTTCCTTGAGCGTGATGTTGATCTTCTCCTGGCTGTACGCGTCAATTTCCAGACCCTTGACGATTTCGTACTTGCCGTTGGCCGTGGTGACCGGGTAGCCGAACATCACATCGTTCGGAATGCCGTATTCACCGTTCGACGGGATGCCCATCGTAACGACCTTGCCGTTCGAGCCCAGCACCCAGTCGTGCACGTGGTCGATGGCGGCGTTGGCAGCCGAAGCGGCCGACGACAGTCCACGGGCCTCGATGATGGCGGCGCCGCGCTTGCCAACGGTCGGCAGGAACACGTCGTTGTTCCACACCGGATCGTTGATCATGTCCTTGACGCTCTTGCCGTCGACGGTGGCGTAGCGGTAGTCGGCGTACATCGTCGGGCTGTGGTTGCCCCAGACGAACATCTTCTCGATCGACGACACCGGCTTGCCGGTCTTGGCGGCGATTTGCGACAGGGCACGGTTGTGGTCCAGGCGCAGCATGGCGGTGAAGTTCTCGCGCTTCAGGTTCGGCGCCGACTTCATGGCGATGTAGGCGTTGGTGTTGGCCGGGTTGCCGACCACCAGCACCTTGACGTCGCGGCTGGCCACTTCGTCCAGGGCCTTGCCTTGCACCGTGAAGATCTGGGCGTTGGCTTCGAGCAGGTCCTTGCGTTCCATGCCCTTGCTACGCGGACGCGCGCCCACCAGCAGGGCAACGTCGGCATCCTTGAAGGCGACCTTGGGGTCGTCGGTAATGACCACGCCGGCCAGCAGCGGGAACGCGCAGTCTTCCAGTTCCATCACCACGCCCTTGACGGCGGCCTGGGCTTGCGGGAGATCGAGCAGTTGGAGGATGACCGGCTGGTCTTTGCCGAGCATGTCGCCGTTGGCGATGCGGAACAGCAGGGAATAGCCGATCTGGCCAGCGGCGCCGGTGACTGCGACGCGCATTGGGGCTTTAGCCATGAGTAAGTCTCCAAACGAAAAGAGGGGGTAACCGGTCGGTGGCGCTTGGGTCTCCAGGGTATGGAGCGGCCCGGCGCGTCACCGGGTGCTGGTCGCGTGTCGCCACGAAGGCAGGCGGGCGTCCGCCGCGGAACCCGCGGGCATTCGCGCGTGACCGGGCAACGAGAGTGCGCTTCCGGCCAGGTGCAGGCGTCGTGGGCGACAAGGCGTAAGTCTACTACTGCTGAGTGGTGCGTCGCATCCCGCAAAGGGGTATTCGGGAGCAACGGCACGGACCTGCGCGAGTGTAGGGTGAGCCCTGATTGATGTCAATTCATATGTCTTATATAAGACATAAGACATTTCATAGCGTGCTGGACGTGATTCTCGCTTTTGTGGTTGAATCCGGGCTATGTCATCCCTGCCTACGTCCCTGCCCGCAGCCGCCGCCAATGGCGCGCCGGAATCGGGCGCCCCCCAAAGCGGCGCCGGGACGCAGCCGTCCACGAACGCGCCGGGCGCTGCAGTCGCCCCCGCGACGGCCGCGCCGTCGCCGACTTTCAGCCCACTTTACCAGCAGATCAAGGCCCTGATCATGCAAAGCCTGCAGACGGGCGAGTGGAAGCCGGGCGAAATGATTCCGAGCGAGATGGATCTGGCTGCCCGCTACAAGGTGAGCCAAGGCACCGTGCGCAAGGCCATCGACGAACTGGCCGCCGAGAATCTGGTGGCGCGTCGTCAGGGCAAGGGCACGTTCGTGACTACCCATTATGAGGACGTGGTTAAATTCCGCTTCCTCCGTCTGGTACCCGACGAGGGCGAACCCCATTACGGCTCCAGCCGCGTGCTCGAATGCAAGCGGTTGCGCGCGCCTGCCGAGATCGCCCGCCTGCTAGATATTCGCACTGGCGATAGCGTGGTGCAGATCCGCCGCGTGCTGACTTTCTCGAATGAAGCCACGGTGCTGGACGAGATCTGGCTGCTGGGCGCCAACTTCAAGGGCCTGACGGCCGAAAAGCTCAACGAGTGGAAGGGCCCGATGTACGCGCTCTTCGAGGGCGAGTTCGGCACGCGGATGATCCGCGCCACGGAGAAGATCCGTGCGGTGGTTGCCGATGATACGGCGGCGGAATTGCTGTCGGTGGCACCGGGCTCACCGCTGCTATCGGTGGAGCGTGTTTCATTCACATATGGTGACCGCCCGGTGGAAGTCCGCCGCGGTCTGTATGTCACGACGCGGCACTATTACCAAAACGACTTGAGTTAATGCGCGATGGCGATGGGAGAGCGGTCCAGGGCGTCGATTATTGTGGCGCGTGTATGGGACCTGCTTCAACCATTGTCGAGCGTGAATGGAATGGCCAGATTTTTCCCGCCTGAAACGGTACAAACACTGTCGCGTGCGATTGTCGGGCACGCCGTGTTGGTGCGCGATAGGCGAAAATTATTGGTGCGCCGCGCAACAAAGGCGCTAAAATCATCTGGATTTGCTCCACTGCATTCATTTGCATCCAGTGTCACCCACACGCTTGATGCAATCCGGTGCAGCCACGGTACCCGCTGTGGCGCGCCAATGCAATTGGGAGCAATGGCAGTGTCGTACTTTTGCTGTTTTCTTTTCACCGCAAATGGGGTCTCGCATGGCTGAAGCCGTCAAACAAGCCAGGCCGGAGTTCCGGAACATCGGTATCGCGCAAATCTCGCGCTATCGGTTGCCCTGGGCCGGCAAGGTATCCATCCTGCATCGCGTAAGCGGCGCAATGATGTTCCTCCTCCTTCCTTTCGTTCTGTACCTGTTTGAGCAGAGCGTCACCTCCGAACTGAGCTTCGCCAAGTTCTCGGCCCTGCTGTCCAACGGCTTCATCAAAGTTGTGATCCTGGCCCTGATCTGGGGTTACCTGCATCACTTCTGTGCCGGCATCCGATTCCTGCTGCTCGATGTGCACGTTGGCGTAACCAAGCCCGCCTCGGCCAAGTCGGCTGTCACGGTGCTGGTGGTCAGCCTGCTGCTCACCCTGATCTTCGGTCTGAAGCTGTTCGGTCTGTTCTGAGGAGAATCAAGGTGGCAAACAATAATATTGGTCCCAAGCGCCTGGTTGTCGGCGCGCACTACGGTCTGAAAGACTGGCTCGCGCAACGCGTTACCGCGGTCATCATGGTGGTGTTCACCGTGGTGCTCGCAGCTGTGTATCTCGCCTTCGGCAACCCTTCGTACGAAGGCTGGTCGGGTCTCTTCGCCAATCAGTGGATGAAGATCCTGACGTTCCTGACCATCCTGTCCCTGCTGTTCCATGCGTGGATCGGCGTGCGCGATATCTGGATGGACTACGTGAAGCCGATGGCCGTGCGCCTCGTGCTGCAAGTTCTAACGATTCTGTGGCTCGTCGGTTGCGCGGGCTACGCTGCTCAGATTCTCTGGAGGGTGTAATAAATGGTCGCAGTCAAGACTGGATTGCCGCGTCGCAAATTTGACGTGGTCATCGTCGGGGCGGGCGGCGCCGGGATGCGCGCATCCCTCCAGCTCGCGGAAGCCGGCCTGAACGTGGCCGTGCTGTCGAAGGTTTTCCCGACGCGCTCGCACACCGTGGCGGCGCAGGGCGGTATCGGTGCTTCGCTCGGCAACATGAGCGAAGACAACTGGCACTATCACTTCTACGACACCATCAAGGGCTCGGACTGGCTGGGCGACCAGGACGCCATCGAGTTCATGTGCCGTGAAGCACCGAAGGTCGTGTACGAACTCGAACACTTCGGCATGCCGTTCGACCGTAACGCCGATGGCACGATTTACCAGCGTCCGTTCGGCGGCCACACCGCCAACTACGGCGAAAAGCCGGTGCAACGCGCTTGCGCGGCCGCTGACCGTACCGGTCACGCGCTGCTGCACACGCTGTACCAGCGCAACGTTCGCGCCAAGACCCACTTCTTCGTCGAATGGATGGCGCTGGACCTGATCCGCGACGAGGACGGCGACGTGCTGGGCGTGACCGCGCTGGAAATGGAAACCGGCGAAGTCTATATCCTCGAAGCCAAGACCACGCTGTTCGCGACCGGCGGTGCCGGCCGTATCTACGCGGCTTCCACCAACGCCTTCATCAACACCGGTGATGGCCTGGGCATGGCGGCACGTGCCGGCGTCCCGCTGGAAGACATGGAGTTCTGGCAGTTCCACCCGACCGGCGTGGCCGGCGCGGGCGTGCTGATCACGGAAGGCGTGCGCGGCGAGGGCGGTATCCTGCGTAACAAGGATGGCGAGCGCTTCATGGAGCGCTATGCCCCGACGCTGAAGGATCTGGCTCCGCGTGACTTCGTGTCGCGTTCGATGGACCAGGAAATCAAGGAAGGCCGCGGCTGCGGTCCGAACGGCGACTACGTGTTGCTCGACCTGACGCACGTCGGCGCCGAGACGATCATGAAGCGTCTGCCGTCGATCCGCGAAATCGGCATGAAGTTCGCCAACGTCGACGCGATCAAGGAACCGATCCCCGTGGTGCCGACCATCCACTACCAGATGGGTGGCATTCCGACGAACTTCCACGGTCAGGTCGTGGTGCCGAAGAACGGCAACCCGAACGAAGTGGTCAACGGCTTCTACGCCATCGGCGAATGCTCGTGCGTGTCGGTGCACGGCGCCAACCGCCTGGGCACGAACTCGCTGCTCGACCTCGTGGTGTTCGGCCGTGCGGCCGGTAACCACATCGTCGCCAACGCGATGAAGCAGAAGGAACACAAGCCGCTGCCGGCAGATGCCGCCGACCGCGCCATGGCCCGTCTGGCCAAGCTGCAGGGCACGACCTCGGGTGAATACACCCAGGACGTGGCCAACGATATCCGCCGCAACATGCAATCGCACGCCGGCGTGTTCCGTACGCAGAAGCTGATGGACGAAGGCGTCGAGCGCATCCTGGAAGTGGCCGAGCGCGCCAACAACATCCACCTGAAGGACAAGTCGAAGGTCTTTAACACCGCGCTGGTGGAAGCCCTGGAAGTGTCGAACCTGGTGGAAGTGGCCAAGGCTACGATGATCTCGGCCGCAGCCCGCAAGGAATCGCGTGGCGCCCACGCCCATAGCGACTTCCCGAATCGCGACGACGAGAACTGGCTCAAGCACACGCTGTTCTACAGCGAAGGCAACCGCCTCGACTACAAGCCGGTGAAGATGCAACCGCTGTCGGTGGAATCGGTTCCGCCGAAGGCCCGTACGTTCTGATACCCGCGTCGTAGAGAAAACAGGACCCACAGAAATGAAGCGTATTTTCGAAGTCTACCGCTACGATCCGGACAAGGACGCCGCGCCCCGCATGCAGACCTACGAGGTGGAACTCGACGGTCACGAGCGCATGCTGCTGGACGCGCTGGTCAAGCTGAAGAAGCTCGATGAGACGATCTCGTTCCGTCGCTCGTGCCGTGAAGGCGTGTGCGGCTCGGACGCGATGAACATCAACGGCAAGAACGGCCTGGCCTGCCTGACGAACATGCGCGAGCTGCCGGACCGCATCGTGCTGCGTCCGCTGCCCGGCCTGCCCGTGGTGCGCGACCTGATCGTCGACATGACGAACTTCTTCAAGCAGTACAACTCGATCAAGCCGTTCCTGATCAACGACGAGCCGCCGCCCGAGAAGGAGCGTCTGCAATCGCCGCAGGAACGTGACGAGCTGGACGGCCTGTACGAGTGCATCTTGTGCGCAAGCTGCTCGACGTCGTGCCCGTCGTTCTGGTGGAACCCGGACAAGTTCGTTGGCCCGGCCGGTCTGCTGCAGGCCTACCGCTTTATCGCGGACAGCCGTGACCAGGCCACCAGCGAGCGGCTGGACAACCTGAACGACCCGTACCGTCTGTTCCGTTGCCATAGCATCATGAACTGCGTCGATGTGTGCCCGAAGGGCCTCAACCCGACGAAGGCGATTGGCAAGATCAAGGAATTGATGGTTCGCCGCGCTGTTTAATCTGCCGGTATAAACTGCCTTGTGCGTACCGGGCGGAATCCGTACGAACACAGGCAGTCTGTAGTTGAAGTAAGCGGCGCGTCAGCCCGATGCGGTATCAATCGGGTGGCGCGCCGATCGCAAGAAGGCTGACCATGAGTCTTTCCACCACTTTCTCCCATCAGGCCGATCCGCACAAACGTGCCCGTCTACGCTGGCGCGCCCGCCGCGGCCTTCTGGAGAACGACATCATCGTCGAACGTTTTTTCAACCGTTACGAGGAGAGCCTGTCCGACGAGGACGTGGCATCGCTGAGCGAGCTGTTCGAGCTTGGCGACAACGAGTTGATGGACCTGCTGCTTGCCCGCAAGGAGCTGGACGGTGAGCTCGACACGCCCCCGATGCAACGGGTTGTAAGCCTGCTGCGTTCGGTCTGAGTTTGGTCAACACTATTATTCACAGTATTTGAAGGAACCGACATGACGCCGTCCGATGTGAAAGCCACGCTATCGTTTTCCGATGGTTCCCCCAGCGTTGAGCTGCCGATCTACAAGGGCACCGTTGGCCCGGATGTGATCGACATTCGCAAGCTGTACGGACAAACCGGCAAGTTCACCTATGACCCGGGGTTCATGTCGACCGCTTCGTGCAACTCCAAGATCACCTATATCGATGGTGACAAGGGTGAACTGCTGTACCGTGGCTACCCGATCGAGCAACTGGCACAGAAGTGCGATCACCTCGAGACCTGCTACCTGCTGCTGAAGGGCGAACTGCCCAACGCCAAGCAGAAGGAAGAGTTCGTGAACTCGGTGATGAACCACACGATGGTCCACGAGCAGCTCCAGTTCTTCCTGCGCGGCTTCCGCCGTGATGCGCACCCGATGGCCGTCCTGACGGGCCTGGTTGGCGCGATGAGCGCGTTCTACCACGACGCGATGGACATCGATGATCCGCATCAGCGCGAGATCTCGGCCATCCGCCTGATCGCCAAGATGCCGACCCTGGTCGCCATGGCGTACAAGTACACCATGGGTCAGCCGTACATCTACCCGCAGAACGACCTGTCCTACTCGGGCAACTTCATGCGCATGATGTTCGCCACGCCGTGCGCCCCGTACACCGTGAATCCGGTGCTCGAGCGCGCGCTGGACCGCATCTTCATCCTGCACGCCGACCACGAGCAGAACGCGTCGACCTCGACCGTGCGTCTGGCAGGTTCGTCGGGCACGAACCCGTTCGCAGCCATCGCCGCTGGCGTGGCCTGCCTGTGGGGTCCGGCTCACGGCGGCGCGAACGAAGCCGCGCTGAAGATGCTGGAAGAAATCGGCAGCGTCGACAACATCGGCGAGTTCATCAAGCAGGTCAAGGACAAGAACTCGGGCGTGCGCCTGATGGGCTTTGGCCACCGCGTGTACAAGAACTACGACCCGCGCGCCAAGCTGATGCGCGAGACCTGCTACGAAGTGCTGAACGAACTGGGCCTGCACAACGACCCGCTGTTCAAGCTGGCCATGGAGCTCGAGAAGATCGCGCTGGAAGACGAGTACTTCGTCAGCCGCAAGCTGTACCCGAACGTGGACTTCTACTCGGGTATCGTGCAGCGCGCGCTGGGCATCCCGACCTCGCTGTTCACCTGCATCTTCGCCCTGGCACGCACGCCGGGCTGGATCTCGCAGTGGGAAGAGATGATCACCGATCCGGAATACAAGATCGGTCGTCCGCGCCAGCTATTCAACGGCGCCGCCGCACGCGAAGTGCCGGATCTGGCCAAGCGCTGATCTGGTTGCTGTCACGCAAGATGAAGAACGCCCCGGTCCGCCGGGGCGTTTTTTTTTGCCTTGCGTGTTGCGCTGCACTGCAGAGAGCGGGGCAGCGCGGCGGTCAAGCCTGAGGCTGGCGCCGATCATTGACTCGCGCGATCTCATGTCCTTGTAGGGGGCTAGCCCTGCGGTTGCCATAGGTGGCCCAATGCAACCGGCGCGCCACAGATGCCGCTGTGCACAATTGTTGTGAAATCAGCTTTTGGCGGCGAATCCTGCCGTCGGCGGGTTGCAACGGTCTTCATAAGTTGTCGGGTTTTCCCCAAATTCGAAGAACTTCACTCTATCTGGTTGCAACTTTCCCTTTATAATGCGGGCTGCTTTACCGACCGGCAGCCGGGCCACCCTTCCGGCCAGCCGTGTTGGAAAGCGGGGCAGGCGAAGCGCTTGCGCAATAGAGAACGCATCAACGTTGTCTTTCCGAACTTTTGGCGACCGTCGTCTGGCGGGCGCCGACACATGCCGGGCCCCGCACAAGCATCAACTCTTCACCGCAGGCCCGACTTCCGCTCTGGGCCGTACCGTTCGCCACGTCAGGCGGCGCATTCCCGCGGGTGTTGTTCGATTGCGCCGGTCATGCCGACTCTGCCCGGATGACCAATACATAATCGAGGAGCTCCTGATGACGTTGTCCCGTCTCACGTCCACTGCCATGGCCGCCGTGCTTGCCACTGCCGGCCTCGCTGCCTTTACTTCGGCCAACGCCGAAACCATCAAGATCGCCATTGCCGGCCCGATGAGCGGCTCGGTCGCCCAGTACGGCGACATGGTCAAGGCTGGTGCCCTGACCGCCATCGAACAGATCAATGCCGCCGGCGGCGCCAACGGCAACAAGTTCGAAGCCGTCATGATGGACGATGCTTGCGAACCGAAGCAGGCTGTGGCCGTGGCCAACAAGATCGTGAGCCAGGGCATCCACTACGTGATTGGTCACGTGTGCTCGGGTTCAACGATCCCGGCATCGGATATCTACGAAAACGAAGGCATCGTGATGGTCACGCCGTCGGCTACCGCGCCGCAGCTGACCGAAACGAAGAAGCGCAACTTCATCTTCCGTACGATCGGCCGTGACGACCAGCAAGGTCCGGCAGCCGCCCAGTACATCATCAACAAGGTCAAGCCGAAGAAGGTTGCCGTGCTGCACGACAAGCAGTCGTACGGCCAGGGCATCGCCAGCTCGGTGAAGAAGGATCTGGAAGCGGCCAAGATTCCCGTGGCGGTCTTCGAAGGCATCAACGCCGGTGATTCCGACTACTCCGCTGTCATCACCAAGCTGAAGTCGCAAGGCGTGGACTTCGTCTATTTCGGTGGCTACCACCCGGAAATGGGCCTGCTGCTGCGCCAGGCGCGTGAGCAGGGCGTCAAGGCGACCTTCATGGGTCCCGAGGGCGTTGGCAACAAGGACGTGACCGCCATCGCCGGCCCGGCTTCGGAAGGCATGCTGGTGACGCTGCCCGCCGACTTCTCGGCCGATCCGGCCAATGCGGCCCTGGTGAAGGCTTTCGCCGACAAGAAGCGTGACCCGAACGGTCCGTTCCAGATGCCCGCGTACGCCGCCGTGAAGATCATTGGCGATGCCATCACGGGCGCCAAGAGCACGGACCCGACGAAGGTTGCCGCTTACATGCACAAGAACGCGTTCAACACGCCGATCGGCAAGGTTGAATATGACGCGAAGGGCGACCTGAAGTCGTTCAAGTTCGTCGTCTACACGTGGCACAAGGACGCCACGAAGACCGCCGCCAACTAAATCCCGGCGCCATTCTGGCGAGACGCCCCGCTCCCGACCCGGCGAGCGGGGCGTTTTGGTATCGGTTCGATGTTGATGGATCGCCACATGACGGCGGTCAACTCCCCGCATCGGGCTTCCCGATCCACAAGGTCCCTCGCATGAACGAATTTCTTCCACAGTTCACTCAGCAGCTGGTCAACGGCCTGACGCTGGGTGCGATCTATGCGTTGATCGCCATCGGCTACACGATGGTCTACGGCATCATCGGCATGATCAACTTTGCCCACGGCGAGATCTACATGATCGGCGCGTACGTGGGTCTCGTGACGCTGACCGCCATTGGCGCGCAGGCGGGTTATCCGCTGCCGCTGGTGCTTGGCGCGGCACTGATCGTCTCCGTCGCCGTGACAGGCTGCTACGGCTATGCCGTCGAGCGCGTGGCGTATCGCCCCCTGCGTGGCGGGCCGCGCCTGGTGCCGTTGATCTCGGCTATCGGCATGTCGATCTTCCTGCAGAACTATGTCCAGATTGGGCAGGGCGCGCGCGACGTGTCGGTGCCCATCCTGATTTCTGGCGCGATCGAATTCCAGATGGGCAGCGACTTCACGGTGACCGTGCCGTATTCGCGGCTGCTCATCGTGGGCGTGACGCTGGTGCTGATGATCGTGCTGACGCTGTTCATTGGCCATTCCCGCATGGGCCGCGCCTGCCGCGCCTGCGCGGAAGACATGCGCATGGCCAACCTGCTCGGTATCGACACGAACCGCGTGATCTCCTTCACGTTCGTGCTCGGCGCGATGCTGGCCGCCGTGGGCGGCGTGCTGATTGGTCTGACGATCGGTAAGCTCAATCCATTCATTGGCTTCATCGCTGGCATCAAGGCCTTCACGGCGGCGGTGCTGGGCGGCATCGGCAGCATCCCGGGCGCCATGCTCGGCGGCGTGCTGCTGGGTCTGGCCGAAACCTTCGCCTCCGGCTACATGCCGGCCGAGTACAAGGACGTGGTGGCGTTCGGCCTGCTGGTCCTGGTGCTGCTCTTCCGTCCCACGGGCCTGCTCGGCAAGCCCGACGTGGAAAAGGTCTAAGGGGAGGACGACATGACTCAAGCGACTTCGATTTCGCGGGCGTCCGTCCCGCAAACGTCGGTCTCCGACACGCTGAAGAACGCGGTGACGGCCGCCGTGCTGACGGCCATCCTGACCGTGCCGCTGCTCGGGCTGCAACTGAAGCTCGACGGCTACAAGGTGGTGCTCGAGCCGCACTGGCGTCCGGTATGGATCGCCGTGGCCGTGGTGTTCATCTTCCAGTTGTTCAAGCCGATGCTGATGCGCGCGCGCGGCGCCGTGAAGTTGCCGGCGCTGCCCGCGATGGGCGCGCAGCGGCAACGCAGGGCGGTGTGGCTGCTGCTGGCCGTGGGGCTGGTGTTTCCGTTCCTCGGCTCACGCGGCGCGGTGGACGTGGCCACGCTGGCGCTGATCTACGTGATCCTGGGCCTGGGCCTGAACATCGTGGTGGGCTTTGCCGGTCTGCTCGACCTGGGCTACGTGGGTTTCTACGCCGTGGGTGGCTACACCTACGCGCTGCTGAACCAGTACTTCGGCCTGACGTTCTGGGAGTGCCTGCCGCTGGCCGCTGGTCTGGCCGCGACGTTCGGCTTCGTGCTCGGTTTCCCGGTGCTCCGGCTGCGTGGTGACTACCTGGCCATCGTGACGCTGGGCTTCGGCGAAATCATTCGCCTGCTGCTGAACAACCTGACCAGCCTGACCGGAGGTCCGGATGGCGTCTCGGGTATTCCGAAGCCGACCGTGTTCGGTATCGAACTGGCACGCAGCGCCAGCGTGGAAGGGGCGAAGACGTTCAATGACCTGATCGGTATTCCCTATACCGGCCAGCACATGGTGATCTTCCTGTACCTGCTCGGGCTGCTGCTGGTGGGCTTCACGCTGTTCGTGACCAGTCGTCTGATCCGGATGCCGATGGGCCGTGCCTGGGAGGCACTGCGCGAGGACGAGATCGCGTGCCGCTCGCTGGGCCTGAATCCCACGCGCATCAAGCTGTCTGCGTTCACGCTGGGTGCATCGTTCGCCGGTCTGGCCGGCGCGTTCTTCGCGGCGCGCCAGGGGTTGGTCAATCCGGAATCCTTCACGTTCATCGAGTCCGCGCTGATCCTGGCCGTGGTTGTGCTCGGCGGCATGGGTTCGCAGCTTGGCGTGATCCTGGCTGCCATCCTGCTGACCGTGCTGCCCGAGGTGGCGCGTGACTTCGCCGAGTACCGGATGCTGATTTTCGGTCTGGTGATGGTGCTGATGATGATGTGGCGTCCGCAGGGCCTGCTGCCCGCAAGCCGTCCCCACGTGGAGTTGCCGCGATGAGCGCAGAAATGCTGAAAGTATCCGGCCTGCAGATGCGCTTTGGCGGTCTGCTGGCCGTCGACGGCATCGAGTTCGATGTGCGTCGTGACGAGGTCTTCGCCATCATCGGCCCGAACGGCGCGGGCAAGACCACCGTGTTCAACTGCGTGGGCGGTTTCTACAAGCCCACGGCCGGCGAGATCATGCTCGACGGCCACTCGATCGCGCGTCTGCCGAGCCATCAGGTTGCACGCCGCGGTCTGGTGCGCACATTCCAGAACATTCGCCTGTTCAAGCAGCTGACCGTGGTGGAGAACCTCATGGTCGCGCAGCACCTGCAGGTGAAGGCAGGTTTGTTGCATGGGCTGCTGGCCACGCCAGCCTATCGCCACGCCGAGCGCGCGGCGCTGGGCCGTGCCGCCGAATGGCTGGAGCGCATGGGCCTGACCAGCGTGGCCAACCGCGAGGCGGGCACGTTGTCGTATGGCCATCAGCGCCGGCTCGAGATCGCGCGCTGCATGATCACGAAGCCCCGCTTGCTGATGCTCGACGAACCGGCCGCTGGCCTGAATCCGCAGGAGAAGATCGAGCTGCAGCAGCTGATCGACAAGCTGCGTCGCGAGTTCAACATCTCGGTGCTGCTGATCGAGCACGACATGAGCCTGGTGATGGGCGTGTCCGATCGCATCCTGGTGATGGAGCACGGCAAGCCGATCATGGTTGGCAAGCCCGAGGAAGTGCGCAACGACCCGCGCGTGATCAAGGCCTATCTGGGAGAGGACTGATGCTGAAGCTGGAAAACGTCCATACCCACTACGGCGCGGTCGAGGCGCTGTCGGGTGTGTCGATCGAGGTCAACAAGGGCGAGATCGTCACGCTGATCGGTAGCAACGGGGCCGGCAAGACCACGCTGATGATGACGGTGTGCGGCACGCCGCGCGCGTCCAGCGGCCGGGTGTCGTTCGAGGGCCAGGACATCACGCGGCGCAACACGCACGAGATCATGCGCATGGGCATGGCCATCTCGCCGGAAGGCCGCCGTGTCTTCCCGAGCCTGACCGTGCTGGAGAACCTCAAGATGGGGGCGTTCTTCGCCAGCCGTCACGAGATCGACGAAGGCATCGAGCACGTGTTCAAGCTGTTCCCGCGTCTGAATCAGCGCGCTAGCCAGCGCGCTGGCACGATGTCGGGTGGCGAACAGCAGATGCTGGCGATCGGCCGCGCGCTGATGAGCAAGCCTCGCCTGCTGTTGCTGGACGAGCCGACGCTTGGCCTGGCCCCGCTGATCATCGCGCAGATCTTCGACATTATTCGCACGATTCGTGATGAGGGCGTCACCGTGTTCCTGGTCGAGCAGAACGCCAACAAGGCTCTGCAGGTGGCCGACCGGGGCTATGTGCTGGAAACCGGCAAGGTGGTGCTGGCCGATACCGGACAGAACCTGCTGGCCAACGACCGCATCCGCGCGGCGTATCTGGGCGGGTAAGGTGCCGATTTCTCCCCTCTCTCGTCCGCGCGAGAGGGGAGGCAGACTGGCCGACGTCAAAGGCCCCTTCGCCATCCGCGAAATCCCCCTTTCGCCAATGACCGCCGCCCGGGTGGTCTCTCCGACCCGCTGGCGGCCGGCCCACATGGCATAATCGATTGCGATGTCAAGCAATCCCCCGGCCTTGCCGGAATCGCAGCAAAATACCTGCTTGCCCGCGAAGGCATCCGGAAAACAATTCCCCTGCAAACCAATGCGCGGACCCGCGCCGCTGCTGCCCCGGATGGGCAGAGCGGACGGTTCGCCACTCGCATCATGGCCAAGACGCTCTACGACAAACTCTGGGATGACCACACCGTCCACGTCGAGGAAGACGGCACCACGCTGCTCTACATCGATCGCCACCTGCTTCACGAAGTGACCAGCCCGCAGGCGTTCGAAGGACTAAAGCTGGCGGAGCGTCCGGTCTGGCGCATCAGCGCCAACCTGGCCGTGTCGGATCACAACGTGCCGACCACCGACCGCTCGCAAGGCATCGCCGACCCGATCTCGAAGCTCCAGGTGGACACGCTCGACCTGAACTGCGATGCCTATGGCATCACCCAGTTCAAGATGAACGATCACCGTCAGGGCATCGTTCACGTGATCGGGCCGGAGCAGGGCGCCACGCTGCCCGGCATGACCGTGGTCTGCGGTGACTCGCACACCAGCACGCACGGCGCGTTCGGTGCGCTGGCCCACGGCATCGGCACGTCGGAAGTGGAGCACGTGCTGGCCACCCAGACGCTGCTGGGCAAGAAGGCCAAGAACATGCTGATCAAGGTGGAAGGCAAGCTGCCCCGCGGCTGCACCGCCAAGGACATCGTGCTGGCCGTCATCGGCAAGATCGGCACGGCGGGCGGCACGGGCTACACGATGGAGTTCGCCGGCTCGGCCATTCGCGACCTGACGATGGAAGGCCGCATGACCGTCTGCAACATGGCAATCGAAGCTGGCGCGCGTGCCGGCCTGGTGGCCGTTGACGATGTCACGCTCGAATACGTCAAGAACCGTCCGTTCGCGCCGCAAGGCGTGGAGTGGGACCAGGCCGTGGGCTATTGGCGCACGCTGCATTCGGATGCCGGCGCCCACTTCGACAAGGTTGTGGAGCTGCGTGCCGAAGAGGTCCGTCCGCAGGTGACCTGGGGCACGTCACCCGAAATGGTCATCAGCATCGAGGACCGCGTTCCGGATCCCGAAAAGGAGAAGGACTCGAACAAGCGCAACGCGATGGAGCGCGCGCTCGAGTACATGGGCCTGCAGCCGAACGTGCCGATGGAGTCGATCAACATCGACAAGGTGTTCATCGGGTCCTGCACGAACAGTCGCATCGAAGACATGCGTGCCGCCGCATGGGTCGTGCAGAAGCTGGGCCGCAAGGTCGCGTCGAACGTGAAGCTGGCGATGGTGGTGCCGGGTTCGGGTCTGGTGAAGGAACAGGCAGAGCGCGAAGGTCTGGACAAGATCTTCAAGGCTGCCGGCTTCGAATGGCGTGAGCCGGGGTGCTCGATGTGCCTGGCGATGAACGCTGACCGCCTGGATCCGGGCGAGCGCTGCGCGTCGACGTCGAATCGCAACTTCGAAGGCCGTCAGGGCGCCGGTGGCCGCACGCACCTGCTGAGCCCGGCGATGGCTGCCGCGGCTGCGATCGAGGGGCACTTCGTCGATATTCGCAAGCTCGGTTGAGCCGGCGCCGATCGGCATTGAGACATATGAAAAAGTTCGTGATCACGCTGCTGGCATGTCTGGGCATGCTGCAAATCGCCGGCTGCAACACCATGGCCGGCCTGGGCAAGGACACGCAGGCTGCGGGCCGTTCGCTCGAGAGCGCGGCGACGAAGAAGTAAGGACATCACATGGAAAAGTTCACCGTACACAGCGGCCTTGTGGCGCCGCTCGATCGTGAAAACGTCGATACCGACGCGATCATTCCGAAGCAGTTCCTGAAGTCGATCAAGCGCACGGGCTTTGGCCCGAACCTGTTCGACGAGTGGCGCTACAAGGACGTCGGCGAGCCGGGCCAGGACAACAGCAAGCGTCCGCTGAACCCGGACTTCGTGCTGAATCAGCCGCGTTACCAAGGGGCTTCGATCCTGCTGGCGCGCAACAACTTCGGTTGCGGTAGCTCGCGCGAGCACGCACCGTGGGCACTCACGCAATACGGCTTCCGTGCCGTCATCGCGCCGAGCTTCGCCGACATCTTCTTCAACAACTGCTACAAGAACGGCCTGCTGCCGGTGGTGCTGACGGACCTTCAGGTCGACCACCTGTTCAACGAGACCAACGCGTTCCCGGGCTACAAGCTGACGATCGATCTGGATCGCCAGGTGGTGGTCACGCCGGGCGGCGACAACTACTCGTTCGATATCGCTCCGTTCCGCAAGTACTGCATGGTGAACGGCTTCGACGACATCGGCCTGACGCTGCGTCACAAGGACAAGATCAAGGCATACGAGGCCGAGCGCCTCACGAAGATGCCGTGGCTGGGCAACCGCGTGGTTGGCTGAGGCAAGACAAACTACAGGATCAGAAAGATGAAGATTGCAGTTCTGCCGGGCGATGGCATCGGCCCCGAGATCGTTGCTGAAGCCGTCAAGGTGCTCAACGCACTGGACGAAAAATTCGAGATGGAAACGGCGCCCGTCGGCGGCGCTGGCTACGAGGCCGAAGGCCATCCGCTGCCGGACAACACGCTGAAGCTGGCCAAGGAAGCCGACGCTATCCTGTTCGGCGCCGTGGGCGACTGGAAGTACGACAGCCTGGAGCGCCCGCTGCGTCCCGAGCAGGCCATTCTCGGCCTGCGCAAGCATCTGCAACTGTTTGCCAACTTCCGTCCGGCCATCTGCTACCCGGAACTGACCGGTGCATCGAGCCTGAAGCCCGAACTGGTGGCCGGCCTGGATATCCTGATCGTGCGCGAACTGAACGGCGACATCTACTTCGGCCAGCCGCGCGGTGTGCGCGAGGCGCCGGATGGCCTGTTCAAGGGCGCCCGCGAAGGCTTCGACACGATGCGCTACAGCGAGCCGGAAGTCCGCCGCATCGCGCATGTGGCGTTCCAGGCCGCAGCCAAGCGTGGCAAGAAGCTGTGCAGCGTCGACAAGGCCAACGTGCTCGAGACTTTCCAGTTCTGGAAAGACATCGTGATCGACGTCAGCAAGGAGTACCCGGACGTCGAGCTGTCGCACATGTACGTGGACAACGCCGCGATGCAACTCGTCAAGGCACCGAAGAGCTTCGACGTGATCGTCACTGGCAACATGTTCGGTGACATCCTGTCCGACGAGGCCGCGATGCTGACCGGTTCGATCGGCATGCTGCCGTCGGCGTCGCTCGATGCCAACAACAAGGGTCTGTACGAGCCGTCGCACGGCTCGGCGCCTGACATCGCCGGCAAGGGCGTGGCGAATCCGCTGGCCACGATCCTCTCCGCCGCGATGATGCTGCGCTACTCGCTGAACCGCGCCGAACAGGCCGATCGCATCGAGAACGCCGTCAAGAAGGTGCTGGCCCAGGGCTATCGCACGGCCGACATCATCACGCCGGGCTGCAAGCAGGTTGGCACGCGCGAGATGGGCGAGGCGGTGCTGGCGGCACTGTAATAAGGCCAGACGCCGAGTGGTTTGCTCCCCTTTCCCGCAAGGCGGGAGCGGGGCTGCGGGGGATGGCCGGGCGGTGCAAGATGCGAATTCGCAATTTGTTGCCGATTACCGCCTCCCCCGACCCCTCTCCCGCGTGTGGGAGAGGGGAGAAAGCCCTTCAGCAGCTACAAAACACCCATTATTTCCCCTGCGGCGCTGCCGCAAATTCGTGTAGACTGTCCCGCTATGGCCCGATTCCACCAGTCCCTTCTGACTGCATTCGCTGCTCGTACCGCCAAGCGCGGCTCGATTGGCGTGGATTCGCTCGGCCTGACCACCACGACGATTAAAACGATTACCAAAACGATCCCCTAGATCGTTCGTCGTGCCTGCCCGTCTTCCCCGCGCAGCCACGCCGGGCGAGGAAAATGGCGGGGAAGTTCACATCACATCCGAGGTAAGTCATGATTGTAGGTCTCGTCGGTTGGCGAGGAATGGTCGGCAGCGTCCTGATGCAGCGCATGCAGGAAGAAGGTGATTTCGACCACTTCGAACCCATTTTCTTCAGCACGTCCAACGCGGGTGGCAAGGCTCCGGCCATGGCCAAGAATGAAACCACGCTGAAGGACGCGAATGACATCGAAGCGCTGAAGAAGTGCGACGTGGTGCTCACCGCCCAGGGCGGCGACTACACCAACGACGTCTTCCCGCGCCTGCGCGCAGCCGGCTGGAATGGCTACTGGATCGACGCCGCATCGTCGCTTCGCATGAAGGACGACGCGATCATCGTGCTCGATCCGGTGAACATGGGTGTGATCAAGGACGCGCTGAAGAAGGGCGTCAAGAATTTCATCGGTGGCAATTGCACCGTGAGCTGCATGCTGATGGGCCTGGGTGGCCTGTTCGAGCATGACCTGGTCGAGTGGATGACCTCGATGACGTACCAGGCTGCTTCCGGCGGTGGCGCCCAGCATATGCGCGAGCTGCTGACCCAGTTCGGCACGCTGAACGCCGCGGTCAAGCCGCTGCTGGACAATCCGGCCTCGGCCATCCTGGAGATCGACCGACAGATCCTGTCGACCCAGCACGGCCTGTCTGCCGACGAAACCAAGCAGTTCGGCGTGCCGCTGGCCGGGAACCTGATCCCCTGGATCGACAAGGACCTCGGTAACGGCGTGTCGCGCGAGGAATGGAAGGGCGGCGCCGAGACCAACAAGATTCTGGGTCGTGGCGAAGGCTTCCTGGGCGCCACCGGCGCCAGCCCGATCGCCGTGGATGGCCTGTGCGTGCGGATCGGCGCGATGCGCTGCCACTCGCAGGCGCTGACGATCAAGCTCCGCAAGGACGTGCCGCTGGACGAGATCGAAGGCATGCTGGCCGCCAACAACCAGTGGGCCAAGGTGGTGCCGAATACGCGTGAGGCCAGCATGAAGGACCTGACGCCGGCCGCCGTGACCGGCACGCTGACGATTCCGGTCGGTCGCCTGCGCAAGATGCAGATGGGCGGCGAATACCTCTCGGCGTTCACCGTTGGCGACCAGTTGCTCTGGGGCGCCGCCGAGCCGCTGCGCCGTATGCTGCGCATTCTGATCGAGGGTTGATTCCCGAAATTGCCTTGCCGCATCGTTGCAGCGAGGCAACAGAATCTGCTGCTTTGCCTGCAACGCCGCGCCACAGCGCGGCGTTGTTGCATCCGGGTGGCTATTTTCCCCGGGGTTGCGTCACAATACAGCCGGCATGAGCTAGGCCAACGGGGTCAGCGTCACCCTGCGTCCGGGATGCGAGGTGATGGGAAGTGATGTGCGCCCGGGTAGATATTCGATTGGAACCGGTACCGCGCTGCCTGCCATGCGTTTTGGGGTCGGGTTAACTTTTTGCTACTAAAAACATAACGGAGCACGAGGTGAGTGTGAGCCTACATCGCCGGAAAGATGCGCCTAATGTCCGTCAGCGCTGGTCAACGCTGGCCGTCACGGCTCTCGGCCTGCTGCTTGTCCAGCCGGCCGCGTATGCCGCGGGGTTCGGGCAACTACGGGTACAGTCCAACCTGGGGCAGCCGCTCCAGGCCGAAATCGATATCACCGGCGTGTCGGCCGAGGAAGCGGGCAGTTTGGCTGTCAAGCTTGCCCCGCCGTCCGCCTATGCGCGTGCAGGGCTGACGTACCTGCCAGCCATCTCGAGCGTCAAGCTCGATGTGCAGCAGCGCCCGAACGGCAGCTATGTTGCGACCGTCCGCTCGAACCAGCCGCTCAGCGAGCCGTTCGTGGACATTCTGGTCGACATGAGCTGGTCCAGCGGCAAGGTCACGCGGGCATACACGTTCCTGCTGGATCCGGCCGGCGCCAAGCCGTCCAACCAGACTTTCTCCCCGACCACGGTGGTGCAGGCGGCCACGCCTGATGCAACACCGGCTCCGGCTCCAGCGCCAGCCCGGGCGGCGCCCGCGCCGGCACCGGTCGCAGCCGCTCCCGAGCCCGCGCGTCCGGCTCCTGCGGCGCCTGCTCAGCCCCGCGCCCAGCAACAGCCACGGCCCGCCACGGCTCCGGTGGCGAACGCAGGTGCCGTCGCCAATGGTTCCTATACGGTGCAGCGTGGAGACACGCTCTCTTCCATCGCCGGCGATGCGGTCCAGATGCAGGATTCCGTGTCGCTCGACCAGATGTTGTTGGCGCTGTATCGCAACAATCCCAACGCATTCATCGGCGGCAATATCAACCGGATCAAATCGGGTGCAGTGCTGAAGGTGCCGAGCGCCCAGCAGGCACAGTCCGTCAGCCCGCGTGAGGCGCGCCGTGAAGTGGTTGCCCGCACGCAGGGTTTCGACAGCTATCGCAGCCGACTGGCCGCTGCTGCTGCCGCCAAGTCGGTGGAGCCCGGTTCGGGCCGCGAACAGTCCGGCAATGTGACGGCGCGCGTGCAGGACACCACGGTGCCCGCAGCGGGCCCGCGTGACGAACTGAAGCTCTCCAAGGCGGACCGTGGCGCGCAGGCCAAGGCCCAGGCGCAGGCCGAGGCCGACGTGGCCAGCCAGCGCAAGCTCAAGGAAGCCGAGTCGCGTGTGGCTGACCTGGAGAAGAACATCTCCGACATGCAGCGCCTGATGGAGCTGAAGAACGCGGAGATCGCGAAGTTGGGCCAGGCCAACCAGGCAGCCAAGGCGCCTGCGCCGGCCGGCAAGGCGGCCGAAGCGGCTCCCGCGCCGGCCGTGGTGCCGGCAGAGCCTGCCAAGGCAGCAGCCACGACGACCGCCGCAGCACCAAGCACCGCCACGCCCGGGCCTGCTCCGGCAGCAACCGCAGCCGCATCGGCACCGCAAGCCCAGGCCGCAACGGCTTCGGATGCTCAGGCCGCTGCTCCGGCGACGGCTGCTGCCGCTGCATCGGCTCCGAAGGCAGCAACTGCGGCCGCCGCAGCTTCGGCCCCGGCTGCCGCGAAGAAGCCCGTTGCCCTGCCCAAGCCCGAACCGTTGCCGCAGCCTTCGCTGCTCGACGGCCTGCTGGCCAACCCGATGCTACTGCCGGGTGCTGCACTGATGGTTGTGCTGCTGGGCGGATATGCGTACTATCGCCGCCGCCAGAAGCAGAAGACCGGCGACAGCACTGGCTTTGGCGACAGCATCCTGTCGCAGGAAAGCACGGTGATGGCCGGTGGCCACTCGCTGTTCGGCACTGCCGGCGGACAGAGCGTCGATACGTCGCAGCACAGCGTGTTTGGCGCGGACTTCCGCATTGGCAACAATTCACCCGAGGCGACGGAAGTCGATCCGATCGCCGAGGCCGAGGTTTACATCGCCTATGGACGCGACGTGCAGGCGGAGGAAATCCTGCGCGAAGCGTTGCAGCAGAATCCGGAGCGCCAGGCCATTCGCCTGAAGCTCATGGAGATTTACAGCACTCGTCAGGATGTGGAAGGTTTCCGAGTGATCGCAGAAGAAATGTTCGCCCAGACGGGTGGGCACGGCGCGGACTGGCTACAGGCCGCCGAAATGGGCCGCAAGCTGGACCCGAGCAACGCGTTGTACCTGTCGGTCGCGCCGGATACGTCGGACGAGGCGGATACGACCACCCCGGTGGCCGATCAATGGCGCACGCAGGATCCCGCAGCGAACCTGACGCAACCGCCTGCCATGCCGGACTTGGCATTGCCGGAGTTGGCCTTGCCGCTCGATGCCTTCCCGGCGCCGGCAGCGGGGGAGCCCATCGTGGCGCCCGAGTCCGCTTCGCTGGTGTTCGGTAACGATCTCGAGTCGGAGCCGGTGCGTCTCGACGACGCACTCGACGAACGTCACGATGCCGGCGTGCCGGCGCTCGATACGCCGACCCGTTCGCGTCCGCTCGAGTTCGATATGTCGAGCCTGTCGCTGGACCTGAATCCGGAAAAGCTGGAGCAGGACTCCGCCACGCCGCTGTCCGGTATGGCGCAGTCGCTGGACGAATCCACGGTGCCGCTGCCCGCGCCGACGATGCTCCAGGGCGGCAAGCTCGTCGAGCCGATCGATCTGTCGCGCGTGACGTCGGAGGGGCGGCATAGCGATTC
Organism: Cupriavidus sp. UBA2010; assembly: GCF_002335265.1. Lineage (NCBI taxonomy): Bacteria > Pseudomonadati > Pseudomonadota > Betaproteobacteria > Burkholderiales > Burkholderiaceae > Cupriavidus > Cupriavidus sp. UBA2010. Next base: position 75,249 of record NZ_DDCI01000026.1, on the reverse strand, counting down.
GAATGGCATGTCCGCCAGCACGTTGTCGGTCACCACGATGGATGGCAGCCGCGATATGCAGATCAAGCTTGATCTGGCGCGCGCCTATATCGAGATCGGTGACAAGGAAGGTGCCCGCGAACTGCTGCAGGAGGTGGTCGACCAATCGCAAGATTCCCTGCAGGAGGAAGCCCGCTCGTTGCTGCGCGAGGTGGCCTGATCCATTGCAACAGACGGCCGCGGGGCACGCCCCAAAGGCCGGTATGATGCAGGGTTTGCGGCAGATGCCTTACCGCAACCCGAAGCGATGCGCCGGAAGCGTCCCTTCCGGCGCATTTTGTTTTTGTGCCATCAGGAAACTGTTTCTTGCCTGTGAACCGCATCGCCATCGGCCTCCACTATGACGGCTCGGCCTACTCCGGCTGGCAGTCGCAGCCCCATCGCAATACCGTGCAGGACCACCTCGAGGACGCGATCGAGCGCTTCGCAGGCGTGAGACTGCTGACCACGGTGGCCGGGCGGACGGATGCGGGTGTGCACGCGCTGGGGCAGGTCATCCACCTCGACACCGAACTCGACCGCGACCGCTTTTCATGGGTTCGTGGCGTCAACGCCTTCCTGCCGCCGTCGATCGCGCTGCAGTGGGCGGAGCCCGTCGACGAGAACTTCCACGCGCGCTTCCTGGCCTACGAGCGCATGTATTACTACGCCCTGTACACGGGGCCGCACCGCGCGCCGATGATTCACGGCCGTGCCGGTTACCTGATGCTGCCACACGGGCAGCGACTCGACGTCGAGGCGATGCGCCGGGCGTCGGCATGTCTGCTCGGCGAACATGATTTCTCGGCGTTCCGCGCCGCCGAATGCCAGGCCAAGTCGCCCGTCAAGACGATGTACGACGTGACGATCGAGGCGGATGGCAACTGGGTGTTCCTGCGCTTCCGGGCCAGCGCCTTCCTGCACCACATGGTGCGTAACCTGATGGGTTGTCTGGTGGCGGTGGGGCGTGGCCGATATCCCGCCGAGTGGATGGCGGAAGTGCTGGAAGAGCGCAATCGCCAGAAGGCCGCGCCAACCTTCATGCCGGACGGGCTCTATCTGGTCGACGTGAAGTATCCTGAGCCATACCAGTTGCCCAAGGCGGACTCGGCCGCCAGCTTCTTCCACGGAGTATTTGCCGATGATAGCCACGATGGCGCCTGAGCCCCGCACGCGTATCAAGATCTGCGGCCTGACGCGCGACGAGGACGTGCGCGCCGCCGTGGATGCCGGTGCCGATGCGATCGGCCTGGTCTTCTACGCCAAGAGCCCACGCCACGTCGATGTGGCGCACGCCGCGGCCCTGGCCGAGCAGGTGCCGCCGTTCGTGTCCGTGGTTGGCCTGTTCGTCAATGCAGATGCCGAAGAGGTGGCCCATGTGGCCGAGCGTGTGCCGTTGACGTTGCTTCAGTTCCACGGCGACGAGACGCCCCAGCAGTGCACCGAGATCGCCCGGCGTTGCCGGCTGCCATTCATGCGCGCCGCACGTGTCCGCCCGGGGCTCGATTTGGTAGAATTCGCAGATCAATATCGTGACGCTTCCGGCCTGTTGCTCGATGCCTTCGTGGAAGGCTATGGCGGTGGCGGCCACGTTTTCGACTGGACCCTGATTCCTGCTCAATGGCTTCCGCCCAATCCTGCCAATCCCCGCGCAAACGACGCTCCTCGCATCGTTTTGAGTGGTGGATTGAACGCGCAAAACGTCGCTGGAGCGATTGAGCGCGTGCGGCCCTACGCTGTGGATGTCAGCAGCGGCGTGGAGGCCAGCAAGGGTGTGAAAGACCACGCCCGTATTGCCGCATTCGTGCGCGCCGTTCGACAGGCCGACGCAGGGCGATCCGCAGGATAGTTCCCTCCGCCTTCCGTGGCTCACGGCCGCGCCGACCCCGATACCCCGCGCGTCATCCCATGGTTGACGCGCTTCCTGAGAGCCTGGACATGTACGACCTGCCCGATTCCCGTGGCCACTTTGGCCCCTATGGCGGTACCTTCGTTTCCGAAACCCTGGTTCACGCGCTGGACGAGTTGCGCGACGCCTACGCGCGGTACCAGAAGGATCCCGATTTCGACGCCGAATATCGCCGCGAACTGAAGCACTTCGTTGGCCGCCCGTCGCCGATCTATCACGCGCAGCGCTGGAGCGAGACGCTCGGTGGCGCGCAGATCTACCTCAAGCGCGAAGACCTGAACCACACTGGCGCGCACAAGATCAACAACGTGATCGGCCAGGCGCTGCTTGCCAAGCGCATGGGCAAGAAGCGTGTGATCGCCGAAACCGGCGCGGGCCAGCATGGCGTGGCCACGGCCACGATCGCGGCGCGCTTCGGCATGGAGTGCGTGGTCTACATGGGCTCCGAGGACGTGCGCCGCCAGGCGGCCAACGTCTATCGCATGAAGCTGCTGGGCGCCACCGTGGTGCCTGTGGAAAGCGGCTCGCGCACGCTCAAGGACGCGCTCAACGAAGCGATGCGTGACTGGGTGACCAACGTCGAGACCACGTTCTACATCATCGGCACCGTGGCCGGCCCGCACCCGTACCCGATGATGGTGCGCGATTTCCAGTGCGTGATTGGCGAGGAAGCCAAGGTGCAGATGCCCGAACTCGCGGGCCGCCAGCCCGACGCCGTGATCGCGTGCGTCGGCGGCGGTTCGAACGCGATGGGAATTTTCTATCCGTATATCGAACACAAGGATGTGCAGCTGATCGGCGTGGAAGCGGCCGGTGATGGCCTGGATTCGGGTCGCCACGCTGCTGCGCTGATCGGCGGTTCGCCCGGCGTGCTGCACGGCAACCGTACCTATCTGCTGCAGGACGCCAACGGCCAGATCATCGAGACGCACTCGGTGTCGGCAGGCCTGGACTACCCCGGCGTCGGCCCCGAGCACGCATGGCTGAAGGACATGGGCCGCGCGCAGTACGTGCCGATCACCGACGAGGAGGCCCTCAAGGCGTTTCACGACTGCTGCCGCATTGAAGGCATCATCCCCGCGCTCGAATCGAGCCATGCGATCGCCTATGCGTGCAAGCTGGCGCCGACGCTGGGCCGCGACAAGCTGCTGCTCGTGAACCTGTCCGGCCGTGGCGACAAGGACATGCACACCGTGGCCGAACGCGCGGGGTTGAAACTCTGATGCGCACGCTGCCTCCCAATACGACGCTGTCCCAGTCCGAAGAGGGCGGGGCAGGTTCGGAACCGTTCGATATTCTCGATACGGCAACCATGCGCCTCTATCAGGAAGACGTGCTCGAAGGGATCAAGCGCATCCCCGACGGCTCGATCGACCTGGTCGTGGCGGACCCGCCCTATGGCCTGGGCAAGGACTACGGCAACGATTCAGACCTGCTGTCGGGCGATGCCTATCTCGAGTGGTCGGAGCGCTGGATGGACGCGATCGTACCCAAGATCGCACCACGCGGCACGCTGTACCTGTTCTGCACCTGGCAGTACTCGCCCGAGCTGTTCGTCATGCTCAAGCGGCGCATGACGATGATCAACGAGATCATCTGGGATCGCCGCGTACCGAGCATGGGCGGCACCACGCGCAAGTTCTCGTCGGTGCACGACAACATCGGTTTCTTCGCCCGTCAGCGCGACTACTTCTTCGATCTCGATCCGGTACGGATTCCGTACGACGCCGAGACCAAGAAGGCGCGCAGCCGGCCGCGCTTCGAGGGCAAGAAATGGCTCGAGGTGGGGTACAACCCGAAGGACCTGTGGAGCGTGCCGCGCATTCACCGCCAGGACCCGGAGCGGGCCGACCATCCGACGCAGAAGCCGCTTGAGATCGTCGAGCGCATGGTGCTGTCCAGCTGTCCGCCGGGCGGCATTGTGCTCGACCCGTTCACGGGCAGCGGCACGACCGCCGTGGCTTGCGTCCGGCACGGCCGCAGTTTCGTCGGATTCGAGATGAATCCGGAGTACGCCGGCCTGGTGCGCGAGCGCGTGACCGCCGCGCAGCCCGTGTATGCGCCGCTCAAGCCGCAAGCGTCCGATGTCGCCGATACCGCCGACGCCGCCAATGACGATGCCAACGAAGCAGCATCGCCCGTGCAACGCCTTATCTGATTGCCACTGACATGTCCCGTATCCAGAAGACTTTCGCGGCACTGGCCGCGCAGCAGAAGAAGGGCCTGATTCCGTTCATCACCGCCGGCGATCCGGCTCCCGCGTTGACCGTCGACCTGATGCACGCCCTCGTGGCTGGCGGCGCCGACGTGATCGAGCTTGGCGTGCCGTTCTCGGACCCGATGGCCGACGGCCCCGTGATCCAGCGCGCTTCCGAGCGCGCGCTGGCCCAGGGCGTTTCGCTGACACAGGTGCTGGCCTGGGTGACCGAGTTCCGCAAGACGAACGCGACCACGCCGGTAGTGCTGATGGGCTACGCCAACCCGATCGAGCGCATGGGTGAGGAAACCTTCGCCAAGGCGGCCAGCGCGGCCGGCCTGGACGGCGTGCTCGTGGTCGACTACCCGCCCGAAGAGTGCGAGTCTTTCGCCGCGCTGATGCGCGCGAACCAGATGGACCCGATCTTCCTGCTGGCGCCGACCTCGACCGACGACCGCATCGCCGCGGTGGCGAAGGTAGCCAGTGGCTATCTGTACTACGTGTCGCTCACTGGCGTGACCGGCTCGGCCACGCTCGACCTCGAGAGCGTGGCTGCGCGTCTGCCGCTGATCAAGCAGCACGCGAATCTGCCCGTGGGCGTGGGTTTCGGTATCCGTGATGCGCAAACCGCACGCGCCATCGGCAGCGTGGCCGACGCCGTGGTGATTGGCAGCCGCCTGGTGCAGTTGCTTGAGGATGCGCCGCGCGAGAAGGCCGTGGACGCTTTGCGTGCCTTTATCGCCGACATTCGCCAGGCACTGGACGCCTGATTTCTGGTCCAACGCTTGGCGTGCCGCTGAGAAAAACGCGCCATTTATGATTCTTACTTCACAAATGGCGCGTTTTGCTTCGGTCCGATGGCCCGGGCGTGGTAAATTCGCGGCCTGATTCCCTGCCGTTCCTGTATTCGCCCCTCCCGAAGGAGGCCCGCGTGCGGACGGCAGTTATCCGAAAGGAGCTTTCATGAGCTGGTTGGATAAACTCCTGCCTCCCAAGATTCAACAGACCGACCCCTCCACCCGCAAGGGCATTCCGGAAGGGCTGTGGGTCAAGTGCCCGTCGTGCGAGGCCACGCTGTACCGTACCGACGTCGAGGCCAATCTTCACGTCTGCCCGAAGTGCGACCACCACATGCGCATCGGTTCGCGCGAGCGCCTGGACAAGCTGCTCGACGCCGAAGGCCGCTATGAAATCGGCCAGGAAATCGTGCCGGTGGACGCCCTGAAGTTCAAGGACACCAAGAAGTACCCGGACCGCATCAAGGCCGCCATGGATGACACCGGCGAGACCGACGCGATGGTGGTGATGGGCGGCGCGATCCACACCATTCCCGTGGTCGTGTCCTGCTTCGAGTTCGAGTTCATGGGCGGTTCGATGGGCTCGGTAGTGGGCGAGCGCTTTGCCCGTGGCGCCCAGGCGGCGCTGGAGCAGAAGGTGCCGTTCATCTGCGTAACCGCCACCGGTGGCGCGCGGATGCAGGAAAGCCTGCTGTCGCTGATGCAGATGGCCAAGACCACGGCCATGCTGAACCAGCTCTCGAATGCCAAGCTGCCGTTCATCAGCGTGCTGACCGATCCGACGATGGGTGGTGTCTCGGCAAGCTTTGCGTTCTTGGGCGATGTGGTTATCGCCGAGCCGAAGGCGCTGATCGGTTTTGCCGGCCCGCGTGTGATCGAGCAGACCGTGCGCGAAAAGCTGCCGGAAGGCTTCCAGCGTGCCGAGTTCCTGATGCAGAAGGGCGCGATCGACATGATCGTGGACCGCCGCCGCCTGCGCGCCGAACTGGCGCAACTGCTGGCGCTGCTGCAGAAGCAGCCGGCTGACGCGGTAGCCTGACGCGGCAAGCAAATTTGCAGGACAATGGCGCGGGTGCCGAATACCCGCGCCATTTTGCTTTTGTAGTTCTGAATCCGTATGCCCATCTTCCACAATCTCCCCGACTGGCTCGCACATCTTGAAACCGCTCACCCCGTGGGCATCGACATGGGCCTGAGCCGCATCACGCGGGTCAAGGAAGCGCTGGGCCTGCGCATTGACGCCGTGGTGTTCACGGTGGGCGGTACCAACGGCAAGGGATCCACCTGCGCGATCCTCGAACGCATCCTGCTCGAAGCAGGCTACAAGGTGGGCCTGCATACCTCGCCGCACCTGATCCAGTTCAACGAGCGTGCCCGCGTCAACGGCGAGCAGGCGACGGACGCCCAGCTCCTGCCCCATTTCGAGGCCGTCGAGCGCGCCCGTACGAGCTTTGCCGATCCGGTCAGCCTGACGTATTTCGAGTTCACGACGCTGGCGATCATCCACATGTTTGCCGAAGCCGGACTCGACGCGATCATCCTGGAAGTCGGTCTCGGTGGCCGCCTGGATGCGGTCAATGTGATTGATACGGATTGCGCGATCATCACCAGCGTGGATATCGACCACACCCAGTACCTTGGCGACACGCGCGAGAAGATTGGCTACGAGAAGGCCGGCATCTTCCGCCCGCACGTGCCGGCTATCGTCGGCGATCCCATGCCGCCGCAGTCGGTGATCGATCACGCCGAGGCGATCGGCGCCGAACTCTGGCTCGTGGGACGTGATTTCCGCCACCAGGCTGCGCAGGGCCAGGAACGCCAGCAATGGGACTGGGCCAGCCGGGACCGCAAGCTGAATGGCCTGGGCTACCCGGCATTGCGTGGCGCCAACCAACTGCTCAACGCCTCTGCGGCGCTGGCCGCGCTGCAGGCCATGCGCTCGCGCCTGCCTGTGAGCGCGCAGGAAGTGCGCAACGGCCTGGCGTTCGTGGAGTTGCCGGGCCGGTTCCAGGTGCTGCCAGGGCGTCCGGCCGTGATCCTCGATGTCGCGCACAACCCCCATGCCGCAGCGACGCTTGGGCAGAACCTTGAGAATATGGGGTTCTTCCGTTACACCTATGCGGTGTTCGGCGCCATGCACGACAAGGACATCGCCGGCGTGCTGCAACATGTGGCCGACAAGGTGGACCACTGGTGCCTGTGCGACCTGCCGACCGACCGGGCCGCTACTGCCGCGGAGTTGCGCGAGAAGCTTGAGGCAACTGGCTTCCGTGAGGGCCCGGACAACACCGTTGCATGTTTTTCCAGCCCCGAACTTGCGTATCGCGATGCTGTCGAGCGCGCTACCGAGAATGATAGAATCCTGGTCTTCGGGTCGTTCTACACAGTGGCCGGCGTGATGGCATATCGTGCCACGCAGGCCAACTGAGCCGGAACGGCATCGCACCGAACACCATACTTTGGGCATCTATGGGCCTGCTTTCGCTGTTCTCGTCCCGCAAGGGCACTGACCCGGCACCCGAACGCGGTCGCCGCACGCGCGCGGAATCGAGCGCCGGCATCGGCGCGTCGCGTCGGACGGCGGACGAATACGCTGACGATACCCTTGACCCCGATTTTCCCCAGAAGCAACGCGCGCGGCGTCGTCTGATTGGTGCCGTGGTGCTGCTGGCGGCCGCGATCATCGTGTTGCCGATCATGTTCGAGCACAAGCCGCGCCCGGTTTCGGAGGATGTGGCCGTCAGCGTGGCCAACGGGCAGGGCGCCACGCAAAAGCCGAAGGTCGAGGCACGCAAGGCCGAGCCGCTGCCACCGTCCGCCAATGCCAATCGCAACGATGCGGCGCTAGACGCGGGCGAGGAGATCGTCAGCGCACCTGCTGCGGACAAGTCCGACAAATCCGACAAGCCGAAGGCTGATGCGAAGCCTGACACCAAGGTTGCCGATAGCAAGCCGGCGGACAAGCCTGCCGCCGCCGGCACGAAGTACCTGATTATGATTGGCGCGTTCTCGTCGGAAGAACGCGCGAAGAACTGGCTGGCCAAGCTCAAGGAGAGCAAGGTGCCAGCCTATGTGGAAAAGAAGACGCTGGCCGATGGCGAGCGGAACTTGCTGCGGGCGGGTCCGTTTACCAGTCGCGACGCCGCCGAGGCGGCGGAGAAGAAGGTCAAGGCGATCGGACTCACTTCGAAGATCGTGGAGCAGTAAGAGGCGCTATCAACATGAAGCGAAGCGGCGCTGGCTAGCCGCGCGGCCGCAGACAGTACAAGTGGACTGGCCAAGGCCGCGCAACGACGCCAGAATCATTTTGATAGCGCCTCTAAGCCGACGCGTCGGCGAGTGGGCACGTGGTGTGCCGCGACGTATCGCAATCCGGCAGTCTGCCCCCATCTGACAGGAACGCATCGTACCGCCCAGGACGCATGGCTTTTACTTTTTTCGATTACGCGGTGGCCTTCATCGTGGTGGCCTCGGGCCTGGTTGGCATACTGCGCGGCCTGGTGCGCGAAGTGCTTGCGCTGGTGGGCTGGATCGTGGCTTTCGTACTGGCATACCATTTCGGCGGCATGGCCGCGCAATGGATGCCGGAGTCGCTGCCTGGCGGCGAACTGACGCGCAGCGCGCTGGGCTTTCTCGCCGTATTCTTTGGTACATGGATCGTCGCCGCGCTGGCGGGGGCGATTCTGGGCCAGTTACTGGAATCCACCGGGCTGAAGCCCGCGGATCGCGGCCTGGGGCTGTTGTTCGGGCTGGCGCGGGGCGCGCTGATCGTAATGCTGGTCGTCGTGCTGGCGGGCCTCACCAGGCTGCCGGAAGAACCATTCTGGCGTGACGCGGTGTCGCGCCCCTATGTGATGCAGGCCATGGACGAGCTGCGGCACTGGCTGCCGCCGGACCTGGCCAAATATGTGAAGACGTGAGCGCCTGCGGGCGTTGCTCGACAGAGCGCACCCGCGGCGACAGTGACAACGCAGATCCCGTTCGCCCTTGACGGGATTGCGCCCCTGAATCATTTGCCTTTCCTGGGAGTTCGGCATGTGCGGTATCGTCGGTGCGGTTTCCACCAGCCCTGTCAATCAACTCATCTATGACAGCCTGCTGCTGTTGCAACACCGCGGACAGGATGCAGCCGGCATCGCCACGGCCAATGGCAGCACCTTTCACATGCACAAGGCCAACGGCATGGTGCGTGACGTGTTCCGCACGCGCAACATGCGCAGCCTGCCGGGCACGTCGGGCATCGGCCAAGTGCGCTACCCGACCGCCGGTTCCGCGTCGAGCGAGGAAGAAGCACAGCCGTTCTATGTGAACGCGCCGTACGGCGTCATCCTCGCCCACAACGGCAACCTGACCAACTCGGAACAGTTGCGCGAGGAAATGTTCCGTCGCGATCGCCGCCACATCAACACGCATTCGGATTCCGAAGTGCTGCTGAACGTGCTGGCCGACGAACTGCAACGCGCCAGCAGCGGCAACGAACTGGACCCGGAGACAATCTTCAAGGCCGTCGCGGGCATGCATCGCCGCGTCAAGGGTGCCTATGCGATCACCGCGCAGATCGCCGGCTACGGCCTGCTGGCTGTGCGCGATCCGTTCGGCATCCGCCCGCTGTGTATTGGCAGCGTCGACACCCCGACCGGCAAGGAATACCTCATCGCCTCGGAATCCGTCGCCCTGGAAGGCATCGGCTACCAGATGGAGCGCGATGTGGCGCCGGGCGAGGCGATTTTCATCGATCTGGACGGCTCGTTCCACAGCAAGCAGTGTGCCGATAACCCGGTGCTGACGCCGTGCATCTTCGAGTACGTCTATCTGGCCCGTCCGGATTCGTGCATCGATGGCGTGCCGGTCTACGATGCCCGCCTGCGCATGGGCGACTACCTGGCTGAAAAGATTCGCCGCGAAGTGCCGGCTGGCGATATCGACGTGGTCATGCCGATTCCCGATTCGAGCCGCCCGGCCGCCATGCAGGTGGCCAATGCGCTCGGTGTGCAGTACCGCGAGGGCTTCTTCAAGAACCGCTACGTGGGCCGTACGTTCATCATGCCTGGCCAGGCAGTGCGCAAGAAGTCGGTGCGCCAGAAGCTCAACGCGATGGGTGTCGAGTTCAAGGGCAAGAATGTGCTGATCGTCGACGATTCGATCGTCCGCGGTACTACGTCGCTCGAGATCGTGCAGATGGCGCGTGACGCAGGTGCGAAGAAGGTGATCTTCGCGTCGGCCGCGCCGCCGGTGAAGTTCCCGAACGTCTACGGTATCGACATGCCCACGCGTGCCGAACTGGTGGCCTATGGTCGCACGGACGAAGAAGTGGCGCGCATGATCGGCGCCGACCAGCTCGTCTACCAGGACGTGGAAGCGATGAAGCAGGCTGTGCGCGACATCAACCCGAACCTGCGTGACTTTGATGCGTCGTGCTTCGACGGCAAGTACGTTACCGGCGATATCGACGACGCCTATCTGGAGCGCCTCGAGACCGCGCGTAGTCTGGCCGATCGTGAAGGTACCAACGGCGGTGAAACCGAACGTTCGCAGCTGCATCTGCAGCGCTCGGGCGGCAACGAATAACAAGAAACCAGAATCTTCGGAAGGCAGCAAAGCAGCATGAGCGAACCGTTCAACCCAGACGCCTACGGCATTGATACCCTCGGCGTGCGCGCCGGCACGCTGCGCACTGGCGAATTCATGGAGCACTCCGAGGCGATGTACCTGACCTCGAGCTTCTGCTTCAACAGTGCGGCAGAAGCCGCCGCACGCTTCGCCAACTCGGAAGAGGGTTACACCTACTCGCGCTTCACGAATCCGACCGTGTCGATGTTCCAGTCGCGCCTGGCCGCGCTGGAAGGCGCGGAGGCCTGCATGGCTACGGCTTCGGGCATGAGCGCGATTCTGTCGGTGGCGCTCGCCACGCTGCAGGCCGGCGATCATCTGGTCAGCTCGCGTTCGATCTTCGGCTCGACGATGACGCTGTTCAATTCGATCCTGGCTAAGTTTGGCGTGGAGACGACCTACGTCGACGGCACCGATCTGGCTGCCTGGCGTGCCGCCGTGAAGCCGAACACGAAGCTGTTCTTCCTGGAGACGCCGTCGAACCCGCTGACCGAGGTGTCCGATATCGCGGCGGTTGCCGATATTGCGCACAACGCTGGCGCGCTGTTCGTAGTTGACAACTGCTTCTGCTCGCCGGCTTTGCAGCAGCCGATCAAGTTCGGTGCCGATGTGGTGGTGCATTCGGCCACCAAGCACATCGACGGTCAGGGCCGCGTGCTTGGTGGCGCAGTGGTCGGCAAGCACGATTTCATCATGGGCAAGGTGTTCCCGTTCGTGCGAACGGCGGGCCCGACGCTGTCGGCGTTCAACGCGTGGGTGATGCTCAAGGGCATGGAAACGCTGGCGATCCGCATGGAGCGTCACTCGCAGAGCGCGTTGGCGATTGCCGAGTTCCTCGAGTCACATCCGGCCGTGAATCGTGTGTTCCACCCGGCACTGAAGTCGCATCCGCAATACGAGATCGCCCAACGCCAGCAGAGCGGGGGCGGCGCGATCGTGTCGTTCGAGTTGAAGGGCGACACCCCCGAGGCCATGCGTGCTGCTGCGTGGCGCGTGATCGATAACACGAAGCTGTGCTCGATCACCGGCAATCTCGGCGACACGCGCACGACGATCACCCATCCATACACCACCACCCACGGTCGCGTGGCGCCTGAAGCCAAGGCCGCTGCCGGCATCAGCGAAGGGTTGATCCGACTGGCCGTTGGCCTGGAGTCCGTGGAAGATCTGAAGGCCGATCTGCTGCGCGGCCTGGGCCAGTAAGCGGTTGGTTTTTCTCCCCTCGCCCATGACTGGGCGAGGGGGCTTCACCGCAGCATCCTCTTCCTCAGCAGCACCAGCGCCACCGTCAGCGCCACGGCTGCATACGCCGCGAGCACACCGACGTGCAGCGCTACATTCTCCACCGGCCGGCCCAGCATCAACGGGCGAATCAATGCGACTGCGTGCGCCAGCGGCAACACTTGCGTGGCGGCCTGTGCGCCTTCTGGCAATTGTTCGAGCGGAAAGAACACGCCCGATAGCAGCAGCATCGGCGTCATGACCAGCGTCTGGTAGAACATGAAGAAGTCGTAGCTCGGTGCCAGCGCGGTCACGATCATCGCCAGACTGGCGAATGTCACGCCCGCCAGCACGATGACCGGTAGCGCCCCGAGCGCGCTCGGAAACTGCGCATAGCCCAGAAGGCCGGCCACCAGCATGATCGCCACCCCGGACAGCACGGCCTTGCTGGCTGCCCATAGCACCTCGCCCAACACCACGTCGCCCAGCGTCAGCGGAGCGTGCATGATCGCTTCCCAGGTGCGCTGCACATGCATGCGCGAGAACGCCGAATACATCGACTCGAAGCTGGCGGACATCATCACGCTCGATGCCGTCGTGCCTGCCGCGAGAAACGCGATATACGACACGCCATGCACATTGCCGACCAGCAATCCAAGCCCGAGACCCAGGCCGAACAGATAGATCATCGGATCCGCCAGGTTGCCGATCAATGACGGCACGGCCAGCTTCTTCCAGACCATGTAGTTGCGGTACCAGACCATCATCCAGTTGCGCGCGTTGCGTGGCAGCAGCGGCTGAGGGTAGCGCTGGTGGGTTTGCACGACGGGCGGCGCGCCGGCGACGACCGCGTCAGTGCTTCGTGGTGGGTCCAGTTCGCTCATTTCAATCCCTCATCTCGCGGCCGGTCAACTTGAGGAACACGTCCTCGAGGTTGGCGGGCCGATGCAGGTAGCGCACGCCGCCCTTGCCATGCAGGGCGGCCAGCAGCGGAGCCGGCTCGCGCACGTAGAAGAACAGCGTTTCGCCGCGCATTTCGGTGCGTTCGGCCAGGGGCGTCAGCGTGTCGCGCAGCGGTTCGAGTTCGTCGCCGTAGACTTCCACCACATCGCAGCCGATCTCGCGGTCAATCAGTTCATGCGGCTTGCCTTCAGCGATCTTGCGACCCGCGTCGATGACGCACAGGTGGTTGCAAAGCCGTTCGGCTTCCTCCATGAAGTGGGTGGTCAGCAGGATCGTCTTGCCGGCCGACAGCAGTGATTTGAGTCGCTCCCAGATCAGGTGCCGGGCCTGCGGGTCGAGGCCCGTGGTCGGCTCGTCCATGATCAGCAGGTCGGGGTCGTTGATCAGCGCTCGCGCCACGGTCAGGCGCCGCCGCATGCCGCCAGAGAGGTCGCGCACCTGCGCGTCGGCACGGCTTTCCAGTCGAGCGAATTCGAGCAGCTTCGGCACTCGCTCCGCGATCTGGGCGGAAGACAGCCCAAAGTAACGCCCGAAGATGCGCAGATTCTCGATGACGGAGAAGTCGGGATCGAGATTGTCGAATTGCGGCACCACGCCCACGCGCATCCGCGCCTGTGGGGCGCGTTGCGGAATCGGTTCGCCGCAAAGCATCAGCGTGCCGGACGCTGGCGTGGTCAGGCCCAGCAGCATCCGCAGTGTGGTGGTCTTGCCGGCGCCATTGGGGCCGAGCAGGCCGTAGCACTGGCCGGGCTGGACTTCCAGGTCCAGGTTGTCGACCACGACGTGGTCGCCATAGAGTTTGCGCACATTGCGCATCTGGAGGATTGCGGTCAAGGCGAGGTCCCGAGGATGCGATATCTGCCATTATGCAGGGCATCGCTCGGCGCATTGTTGCGCGAATCACGGCGAGACAATTCCATTTGCCGGAGTGCGGGCTGGCTAACATGCGGCGTTCGGCTTACTCTTGATACTTCCAAAGCCGGACTTCAAAGGAGTCGTGATGACTTTCGAACACTGGATTGCGTTCGTGCTGACCAGCGTGATCCTGCTGATCATTCCAGGGCCGACGATCCTCCTTGTGATCGGTGATGCGCTCGCGCACCGTGGTCGCAGTGCCTATGCCACGGTGGCTGGTGTGGCCTGTGGTGACCTGACGGCCTTCACGCTGTCGATGGCGGGCCTGGGAGCGGTGCTGGCGGCCTCTGCCACGCTCTTCACGGCCCTCAAGTGGGTTGGGGCAGCCTATCTGGTCTATCTCGGTGTGCAGGCGCTGCGTACCGCGAATCGGGCCCGGGAACTCGAGGTGGCGCCGCAGTCCGGCAGCGGTGCCCAGCGCTTTGCCAAGGCATGGCTGGTCACGGCGCTGAACCCGAAGAGCATCGTGTTCTTCGTGGCCTTCGTGCCGCAGTTCATGGATGCGAAGTTGGCATTCTGGTCGCAGGCCGTGGTGCTGATCCCGACCTTCGTGGTGCTGGCGAGCGCCAATGCCATGGTTTATGCGCTGCTGGCGCGGTCGCTGGCGACCCGGCTGACCACGCGACGGGCGCAGGCCAATATGCAACGTGCCGGCGGCATTACGCTGATTGGGGCGGGCGCGCTGATTGCCACGCGCTCCTAGGCGGTGCCGCAGGGACGAAAAAAAACCGCCAGCTTGCTGGCGGTTTTTCTTGGCAATGCGCGAATCAGTAGAGCTTCTTCGGCAGCATTTGCATACGCAGACGCTTGCGCAGACGGGCCTCGGCAGCCTTCTTCTTGCGCTTGCGCTCGGTCGTCGGCTTTTCGTAGGCGGTGCGGCTCTTCAGTTCCACGATCAGGCCAGTCTGCAGAATGGCGCGACGGAAACGACGCATTGCAACTTCAACGGGCTCGCCCGGTTTCAGAACGATCTTAGTCAATTCAGTCCTTCGGAAATTACCGCCAGAGGCGGTGGGTTCATAGGGGGAAACGTGCCATGTCGGGCCCCGGAGCCTTTCATGACGGTGGTATTGCACACAGCGGCGAATGCCGTGGTGCGCCCCTAGAACCTGCTGTGGACCGAAATCCGTACTGCCTGTGTCAGGGGTGATGGGCCAAATTTTCCTAGCTAGGTAAAAACTTGGCGGGCTACCTGTTTCCGTGAGTATTGCGCAAGAAATACGCCGGTAAGCTTTTACAGGTATACCGGGGGTGAGTCAAGTAAACCTGGGCAATCCAAGATCATACACCAGGAAATGTGCGCGAGGACCGCCAATCCTGGGATTGGCGTTACTGCAAAAGGCTGCACCACGCCGAGATCAGTAGTACAAGCGCCATGAGGCGGTCAAAGCGCTTCATCATGGCGGGGGATCGGATGAAGCGGGTGGCGCCCGCGCCGAGGGCCGCCCATACGCCCATGCAAGGCAGCGAGACGATAAAGAAGGTGAGTGACAGTAGAATCACCTGATGCGACTGGTCTGACCCGTGGCCCGCAAAAACACTTACCACGGCCAGCGCCATCATCCAGGTCTTCGGATTCACGAGCTGCAAGGCGGCCGCGCCTGCGAGGCCGAGTGACCGTTTGTCGTTGCTGTCGACCTCGACACTTGCTGCCGGGCTGCTCCAGATCTGCCACGCCAGCCAGGAGAGCCAGAGCACGCCGCTCCAGGCCATCACGCGTTGCACCTGCGGGTGGTCAGTCAAGGCATCGCCAATGCCGATGCCGACGGCTAGTACCAGCAAGGCTGCGCCGCCACAGCCGCCCATGATGATCGGCAGCGTTGCCACGATTCCGCGGCGGGCGCTGTGGCTCAGTACGATGACGTTGGTCGGGCCGGGCGTGATCGACGCAACGATCGCGAAAAGCAGGAAAGGAAGAAAAGGGAGTGTGTCGAGCATGTGGCCATTGTTGCGGCCGATGTCTCACGCGTCTGGAAGATTTGAGCAGCGCTTGCGGTAGTGCGCGGGTGTCAGGCCATAGGCACGCCGGAACCAGCGTCCCAGATGGCTCTGGTCGGCAAAGCCGAGCGCCACGGCGACATCGGCTGGCGTTGCGCCTCGGGCCAGCAGGTGTCTTGCGCGCGCCAGACGCATCTGTACCAGGTAGGCGTGCGGCGCGATGCCGAATGCCGCCTTGAAAGCGCGTGTCAGTCGATAGCGATCCACACCGCTGATCGCAGCCAGATCATCGAGCCCGATATCGTGATCGAGGTGGTCGTGGAGATAGTCGCGCGCCCGCTGTGCCACCAGGGGCAGGCGCGGGTCGAATGCGTGATGCGCGCGCCAATGCATATGCGCTGTCAATTGGGCGAGCAGCGCATCGAGTGCCGACTGGCGGACGATGCGCAATTCGGGCTGCTGCAGGAACGAATAGGCGCTACCGATGGCCGAGATCAGCGCGGGGTCTTCTCTCAGGGTCTGAGCAAAGCCGGGTTGGCAGTGCGCTGGGGCGTCCTCGAATACGGCGCGTAGCTCGCGCTCCATCCACTGTGCGTCGAGATAGAGCATCGAGTAGGTGAAGCCCTCCGGTGCCACCGCGTAGCCATCATGGATCTCGCCGGGCTCCAGCGTGAACACTTTGCCGGGGGTGCTGCGCTGGACTTCGCGGCGACAGTGGAACTGCTGGATGCCCTGCTCGGTGTATCCGACCAGGTAGCTGTCATGCCAGTGAGGATCGTAGGCGTGGCCGGTGAAATGGGCGCGAATCGTCTCGATGCCAGTGCTGGCATCCTGCCTGAGGTCGATCCAGCTTTGGGGGCTCACAGCGATTTTCGCGTTTCGGTTCCTTGAGCGGGCATCTTATACAGTCTGATGCGAAGGCTCTGGAGCGTTTGTGCAGGGGAGGGGTGTTGGGCGCGCAAAAAGAAAAAGGCCGATGCTTTCGCATCGGCCTTCCTCTTATATTGGTTGGCTCCCCGACCTGGGCTCGAACCAGGGACCTACGGATTAACAGTCCGGCGCTCTACCAACTGAGCTATCGGGGAACAGCTGAGAAAGAAATTATAACCAGCCTCTCTTCGTTTCGTCAACAACTTTTTAACGTTTTGTTTTCGCTAGAAGTTATTGCCAGAACTCTGGTTCGCCTCGAAACCGGCTTGCAGCGGGCGTTTCCACCTTTTGCAGCGTTGCCGTGTTTAGCAGCGAGGCCGCATTATAGCCAGCTTTTCGATTTATGCAAACAAAAAAACCGCCCGGAGGCGGCTTTTTTGTTTCGGTTCCGATGTCAGTCGAAAACCGGCGTCTCCACGCCAAGCACCTTGTGCAGCTTCGGCGAGGTCGTCGTGTACTGCATGTGGATCTTCTTGTCCGGGAAGATGTACGGCGCGGCGCCGAAAGCAGCCAGCGCGGCTTCGTGGAAGCCCGACAGGATCAGCTTCTTCTTGCCCGGATAGGTGTTGATGTCGCCAACCGCGAAGATGCCCGGGATGTTCGTCTCGAACTTCTCGGTGTCCACCTTGATCTGCTTGCGCTCGAGGTCCAGACCCCATTCGGCGATCGGGCCGAGCTTCGGCGACAGACCGAAGAACACGAGGATGTCGTCGACGGGCATACGGCGGGTCACGCCGTCGGCGCCGGTCACCTTGATCTCGGTAAGCACGCCGTCCTTCTCTTCATAGCCGCCGATCTGGCCGACCATGAATTGCATTTCCATCTGTTCGCACAGCTCGCGCATCTTGGCCACCGATGCCGGCGCGGCACGGAAACCATCGCGGCGGTGGATCATCACCACCGACTCGGCCTTGCCCACCAGATCCAGCGTCCAGTCCAGCGCCGAATCACCACCGCCGACGACGACCAGATTGCGGCCGTGGAAGCGGCTCGGATCCTTGACGCGGTAGAACAGCTGCTTGCCTTCGAACTTGTCGATGCCTTCCACCTTCAGCGTGCGCGGCTGGAACGAGCCAACGCCGGCGGCGATGAAGATGGTCTTGGTGATGAAGCGGGTTCCGAGCGATGTTTCGACGAAGAAACGGCCGTCTTCGCGGCGCTCGACGACGCTCACTTCCTGGCCCAGATGGAACGTCGGCGAGAACGGCTCGATCTGCTTCAGCAGGTTGTCGGTCAGTTCCTGACCCGTGCAGATGGGCACGGCCGGGATGTCGTAGATCGGCTTGTCCGGATACAGCTCGACGCACTGGCCGCCCACTACCTTGAGCGAGTCGATGATATGTGCCTTGATTTCGAGCAGCCCCAGTTCAAAGACCTGGAACAGGCCAACTGGGCCAGCGCCCACGATCAGCGCGTCAATTTCCAGCGGCTGACCGCCAGGGTTCCCGCCGGCCTGATGGGTCGCGTCGGCCACGGGGTTAGGAATGCTCAAGTCCATATTCGTCCTGATACGTTGTGGGCACACGTGTGCCCGGCATTGCTAGAAAGCGCGGGGGACGGCTCTCTGTATTTTTTAGCGCTGCAGGTATTGCAGCTTGTCGGTGGCATCCTTCCATTCCTCGGCCTCGGCCAGCGGGGCCTTGGTCTTGGTGATGGAGGGCCAGATCCGGGAGAGTTCGGCATTCAGTTCGATGAACTGTTGCTGATCGCCCGGCACGTCTTCCTCGGCGTAGATCGCGTTGACCGGGCACTCGGCCACGCACACGGCGCAGTCGATGCATTCGTCCGGGTCGATGGACAGGAAGTTCGGGCCTTCGCGGAAACAATCGACCGGACACACATCAACGCAGTCGGTATAGCGGCAACGGATGCAGGATTCGGTGACAACGTGAGTCATTTCGGTTCCAGAAAAACGGATCGGTCTTCAAATGGGGGAGGTCCAAGGCCGCATTCTTGCCCGGCGTTCCCGCCAGTCACCCGACATGCGTCAAGCACAGCGCAAGTCAATCGGGATAACTTGGGGCGAACGGGGGCCGTGGCCTTTCAAAGACCGATATTGTAGCTGAGCCTTCCCGCAAGAATAGCGAGTCTATATAGCTGGGTAAGATAGTTTTCTTATTTCTTTATGTGTTTTGTTGGCAATTCGATTCGAAAGTCGGCCTGCCAGGCGGCTTTCGTGGCGTTCAGGGCATCGAAACCGGTGGCGAACCGCTAATATTCTCCCTACGATGCCTGTGGCTACCCGGGGTAAAAGTGCGGCCGCGGGCCCTTGCGGGACATTCAGACTACGCAACATCCGACCGGGGACCCATGCCATGCAGGCACGCCTTCTGTTCCGATTCGCAGTTTGCCTGGCCACAGCAATGCTAGCGCCGCTGCCGTTGGCCGCCCAGACGCTGGCGCCGACGAACGGCTCCGCGGCCATGGCCGATAGCGTGGTCTCCCGGCTGGTGGCCTGGCGGGCGCGGACGGACCAGCCGGTCACGCTTTCATCGCTGACGGCGTTTGAGTGGGATAGCTTCAGCGTGGTCCGTGCGGCCGCCGGCGACCCGATGGCCAATTGCAGCCGCGAAGGTCTCGTGCCATGTGGCCCGGACCTGCACCCGCCTCCCGGCTCGATGATCCAGGTGCTGCGCTTCGACCGGGCCGGCCGTTCGGTCTACCAGGAGCGCATCATGGTCGCATCGGCCAATTTCGCCGATCCGTTGCCGACTGCGGTGCCACGCGCGCAGGCCACGCTGGTCACCTGCCCGGACGAGCAGGGGGTGCCGCTCTGGTGTGTGCAGACGCCTCGCAAGTCGGAACAGAAACCGCCACAAGGGCTGCGCTCGCTCGATGGCGGCTGACGACGCCAGGCTACGCCAGCGCGCCTCCGCGATACTTTCGGTTAGCATGATGGCCTGACTTCCGGTATGCCCCCGTCTGGCCTCGTTATGATCATCCGTTCCCTGCTCGACACTGACCTGTACAAATTCACGATGATGCAGGTGGTGCTGCATCACTTCCCGCAGGCCCAGGTGGAGTACCGCTTCAAGTGCCGCAACGCCGGGGTCGACCTGACGCCGTACGTCGACGAGATCCGGTCCCAGATCACGCAGCTTTGCCAGTTGCGATTCACCGACGATGAACTCGATTACCTGCGCGGCCTGCGCTTCATCAAAAGCGACTTTGTCGAGTTTCTGGCGCTGTTCCATCTGAACGAGAAGTACGTGCAGGTGCTGCCGTCGGCCAAGGGTAATGGCGAAATCGAGATCATCATCAAGGGTCCGTGGCTTCATACGATCCTGTTCGAGATTCCGCTGCTGGCCATCGTCAACGAGGTGTACTTCCGACGTACCCAGCCGAAGCCCGATCTGGCGGAGGGCCGTCGCCGGCTGCAGGCCAAGCTGGAGCTGCTCGCGGCGCCACCCTATGTGGATTGCGTGATCGCGGACTACGGTACCCGCCGCCGGTTCTCGTGCGACTGGCAGGAGGAGGTCCTGCTGTCGATGCGCGACGCCATTGGCCCGCAATTGGCCGGCACCAGCAACGTCCACTTCGCGCGTCTGCACAACATGACGCCGCTTGGCACGATGGCGCACGAGTACCTGCAGGCCTGCCAGGCCCTTGGGCCGCGCCTGCGTGATTCGCAGGTCTACGCGCTGGAGCGGTGGGCACACGAATATCGCGGCGACCTTGGCATCGCGCTTTCGGACACCTACGGCTTCGACGCATTCCTGCGGGACTTCGATCTCTATTTCTGCAAGCTTTTCGACGGCGTGCGACACGACTCGGGCGATCCGTTCGAATGGGGCGAGCGGATGATCGCGCACTACGCAGCCAACCGCGTGGATCCGCGCGGCAAGACGCTGATCTTCAGCGATGCGCTGGACATTCCCAAGGTCATCGAGCTCTACGAGCGGTTCCGTGGTCGTTGCAAGCTCGCTTTCGGTGTGGGCACCAACCTGACCAACGATCTTGGCTACAAGCCGTTGCAGATCGTGATCAAGATGGTGCGGTGCAATGGGCAGCCCGTGGCCAAGCTGTCGGACACGCCCGAGAAGACGATGTGCGACGATCCCGGCTATCTGTCGTACCTGCGGCAGGTGTTCGCGGTTCAGGCCCCCGCTTAGGAACTTTCAACCGCGCGCATCAGGACGCTTTCTACAATCGGTCTGCCCCTTCAACCGCCACATACTCACATCGCCATGGAAACCAACGCCGCCCGTGACCGCATCTTCGCCCGCATCCGCGCTGCCCAGGGCCGGGGGCCCGCCGTGACCGAAGGTGAACGGGAGGCAGTGGCCGATTATCTGGCGCGACATCCGCAAGGGCCGCTGCCTCCGGTTGACGGCGATCGTGCGGCTGGGTTCGTCGCGCAGGCACAAAAGATGGCCTCGACCGTGGATCGCGTGGCGACCCTGTCCGAAGTTCCGGCGGCCGTGGTGCGGTACGTGGATGGGCTGAAGCTCGTGCGCCGTGCCGTGGCATGGACCAGCCTGGGCAGCTTGCCGTGGGCGGAGCAGGGGATGACGGTTGAATGCCGTCCGCCGCTGCGCGATCCGCAAGGTGACCATGACCATGGCGACCTGGTCGGCATCACGGGCTGCTTCGTGGCAATTGAAGAGACTGGCTCGCTGATGTTGCTATCGGGCCCGGACACGTTTGCGTCGGCAGCGCTGCTGCCCGAGACCCATATTGCGGTGGTACCGGTGTCGCGCATCGTGGCCAATCTTGAGGAAGCCTTTGCGCGAATGCGCGCCGAGCATGGTCAACTGCCGCGTGCCACCAATATCATCAGCGGTCCGTCGCGAACCGGCGATATCGAGCAGACCATCGTGCTGGGCGCGCATGGCCCATACCGGGTACACGTGATTCTCGTCGATCAGGGCTGATCATCGCCACACGCGCCGCAACAGGCGCATTTTGAGACCTTTCTCCGAGGGGTTTGCTTTACACTGACCCTCTTAACGAGAAAGGAGAAATCCACACGATGCGACGTGTCAGCACACTGCTTCCCCATTGCCTGCTTGCGCTTGTTGGACTGCTGCCGAGTTGGGGCCATGCGGCCGATCTCGACGGGGCGGCGTTAGCGCCAATCTGGGGACTGCCGTTTGCCGGCATTCTGTTGTCGATCGCGCTGTTTCCGCTATTTGCGCCCAAGCTCTGGCATTACCACTACGGCAAGATCGCCGCGGCGTGGGGCGTGCTGTTCCTGGTGCCGTTCGCGACGGTCTTTGGCGTGCATACCGCGGCGGCCAACGTCGTGCACGCGCTGCTGTCCGAGTACATTCCGTTCATCGTGTTGCTGACCGCGCTCTATGTGGTGGCGGGCGGTATCTGCGTGCGCGGCAACCTGCATGGCACGCCAAAGTTGAACACCGGCATTCTCGCGCTGGGCACGTTGCTGGCCAGCATCATGGGCACCACTGGCGCGGCGATGCTGCTGATCAGGCCGCTGCTGCGTGCCAACGACAATCGCCGGCATGTGGCGCATGTCGTCGTGTTCTTTATCTTCCTCGTGGCAAACGCGGGCGGCGCGCTGACGCCGCTCGGTGATCCACCGCTGTTCCTTGGTTTTCTGAAGGGCGTGGACTTCTTCTGGACCATGCGCAACATCCTGCCCGAGACGATCTTCATGTGGGTGCTGCTGCTGGCGCTGTTCTACGTGATCGATCGTCACTACTATCTGAATCGGGAAGAGGAACTGCCGGTCAGGCAAGATCCGACGCCTGATTCGCGGGGCATCCGCATCGAAGGCAAGGTGAACTTCGTGCTGCTGCTGGCCGTCATCGGCCTGGTGCTGATGAGCGGGCTGTGGAAGCCCGGCATCGTGTTCGATGTGATGGGCACTGACGTGCCGCTGCCGGCAGTATTGCGTGACGTTCTGCTGGTCGTGGTCACCGTGGCGTCGCTCATCGTCACGCCGCATGTGGCGCGCGCAGGGAACGAGTTCAACTGGGAGCCGATCCTCGAGGTCGGCAAGCTGTTCGCTGGCATCTTCCTGACGATTATCCCCGTGATCGCCATGCTCAAGGCCGGTACGGATGGCGCTTTCGCGGGCGTGATTCGCGCGGTCAGCGATGGCAATGGGCAGCCTATCGACAGCATGTATTTCTGGGCCACAGGCGTCCTGTCGTCGTTCCTCGACAATGCGCCGACCTACCTTGTGTTCTTCAATACCGCAGGCGGTGATCCGGCCACGCTGATGACGCGTGATGCTTCGACGCTTGCGGCGATTTCCGCTGGCGCGGTGTTCATGGGCGCCAATACCTACATCGGCAATGCGCCGAACCTGATGGTGAAGGCAATTGCTGAAAGCCGTGGCGTGCGGATGCCGAGCTTCTTCGGCTACATGGCCTGGTCCTGCACTGTGCTGCTGCCGCTGTTCCTGGTGATGACGCTCCTCTTTTTCCACGTATGACTGATATGAAGCCCTCCATTCTGGTCACCCGCGCAATCTTCCCCGATGTCATCGAACGGCTCGCGCAGTACTTTGACGTCGATGACAACCAGGAGGACCTGGTGCTCGACAGCGCCGCACTGCGAGACCGACTGGCGGGTAAGGCGGGTGTTCTGGCCAACGCTGCGGACCGGATCGACGACGAGCTGGTGGGGGCTTTGCCGCAGTTGCGCGCCGTATGCAACATGGCGGTCGGCTACAACAACCTCGACCTGTCTGCGCTGACTGCAGCCGGCATCGTCGCGACCAACACACCTGACGTGCTGACGGAAACCACCGCGGACTTCGGCTGGGCCCTGCTGATGGCAACGGCGCGTCGCGTGACCGAAGGGGAGCACTATCTTCGGGCCGGCAAATGGGAGCGCTGGAGCTACGACATGCTGGTCGGCATGGACGTCCAAGGCAGCACGCTGGGTATCCTCGGCATGGGGCGTATCGGCCAGGGGCTGGCGCGACGCGCGGCAGGCTTCGACATGCAGGTGCTTTATCACAACCGGAGCCAGTTGCCGGGCGATGTCGAGCGTTCGCTCAATGCGCGATATGTGAGCAAGGCGGAACTGTTGCAGCAGTCCGATCACCTTATCTTGGTGCTGCCCTATAGCGCCGAAAGCCATCATGCCATCGGCGCAGCGGAAATCGCGCAGATGAAGCCGACCGCGACGCTGATCAATCTCGCGCGCGGTGGCATCGTCGACGACGCCGCGCTTGCGGCGGCACTGCGCGCGCGCA
The DNA here is from genome assembly GCF_002335265.1 of Cupriavidus sp. UBA2010. Lineage (NCBI taxonomy): Bacteria > Pseudomonadati > Pseudomonadota > Betaproteobacteria > Burkholderiales > Burkholderiaceae > Cupriavidus > Cupriavidus sp. UBA2010. Next base: position 51,580 of record NZ_DDCI01000026.1, on the reverse strand, counting down.
AGATCTTCGCCGCGGGTCTTGATGTGTTCGACGGCGAGCCGAGCGTGCATCCGGATTTGTTGACCGTGCCGAACATCGTGCTGACGCCTCATATCGCCAGCGCTTCCGAGAAGACGCGCCGCGCCATGGCCAACCTGGCCGCGGACAATCTGATCGCCGCGCTGGACGTGGGTCCGCAGGCCGGGAAACCGCCGACTGTCGTCAATCCTGAAGTGATGGCGCATCGTCGCTGATTGCCGGGCTGCCCGAGACATGTCACTGGTTCCCATCCTGACCCTCGCGACCGCCGTGGTGGCGGTACTGCTGCTACTGGTGCTGGTCTGGCGCACGCAGGGCAAATCCGCTGGCGCGGACCTGCAACCATTGCTCGGCGAGTTGCGTGACGACGTGCGCGAGGATACCGCGCGTGGCCTGGAGCGGCTCGAGCGCGAAGTGCGCACGGAGATCGCCGAAAGCGCGCGCGCCAATCGCGGTGAAGCCGGTCAGCAGATGTTGCGATTCCAGCAGACGCTGTCGACGCATCTGACGAGCATCGCGACGGTACAGCAACAGCAGCTTGCGCAGATGTCGGAAGCCAATGAGCGGCGTCTGGTGGAGGTGCGTACGACGCTGGAGCAGAAGCTGCGCGACATCGAGGCCAACAATGCCGCCAAGCTTGAGGAAATGCGTCGCACCGTGGACGAGAAGCTCCACGCCACGCTGGAGCAGCGGCTCGGTGAATCGTTCAAGCTGGTGTCCGATCGTCTGGAGCAGGTCCATCGTGGACTCGGCGAGATGCAGGTGCTGGCGCAGGGCGTAGGTGACCTCAAGCGCGTACTGACCAATGTGAAGTCGCGCGGCACATGGGGAGAGGTTCAGCTTGAGATGCTGCTCGAGCAAATACTCACTCCGGATCAGTACGCCAAGAATGTCGAAACGGTCCGCAGTTCTGGCGCGCGCGTCGAATTTGCCATCCGTCTGCCTGGGCGAGAGTTGGAGAGTGGGGCAGTGTGGCTGCCGATCGACGCCAAGTTCCCGAAGGAGCAATACGAGCGCCTGATCGACGCCCAGGACCGGGGCGATGTGGACGGGGTGAACAGTGCGAGCCGTGAACTCGAGGTCGCGGTGCGGCGCGAAGCCCAGACGATCGCGGAGAAGTATCTGTCGCCTCCCGCAACGACGGACTTTGCGATTCTGTTCCTGCCTACCGAAGGGCTATATGCCGAGGTGCTGCGGCGCCCGGGACTCACAGACCTGCTGCAGCGCGACTATCGAGTGACTGTGGCTGGCCCAACGACGCTGACCGCGTTGCTCAACAGTTTGCAGATGGGTTTCCGCACGCTTGCATTGGAGAAGCGATCGAGCGAAGTCTGGGAGGTGCTCGGCGCCGTGAAAACCGAGTTCGGCAAATTCGGTGAAGTCCTCGCCAAGACGCGTGACACGCTGGTACGTGCGGCTCGGAATATCGAACAGGCCGAAGTCCGTACCCGGCAAATGGAACGCAAGCTGCGTACCGTCGAGGCGTTACCTGGAGATTTGGCGGAACAGCTACTGGGAACAGGCGAGAAGCCCTCAGTGGATGCCGACGCTGCGGAGCAGGGGCAGGCAGAAGGCCTGTAGTCGCTCAGATTCCGACGCGATCTCGGAGCGTCCACAAGGCTGCAGATCAGCCGCCGGAGGATGGCGGCAAAAGACACAGCAATCGCCTATGGCACGTCCAGCTTCTTGTGGCGCTGCGAGGAACCGGTGCAGCGCCCGTGTGACAGCCGAAACAGCTTACTGACGATCTTCGGGCGTCAATTCGCGCACGTGCACTTCGATGCCGCCGAAGCGGGCAGCCACCCAGTTGTATGCCTTGCAACCGAGCCATAGCAGGCCGAATCCGATCAACGCGTTGAGGATCAGGGCCGTGAAGACGGTGATGCCGGGCAGGTCGCCATAGCGAATGAAGGCGACGAACAGGCCCATGGCGACGATCGGTACGGAAAAGCACAGGTAGACCAGCACCAGCGCGCGAGCGGTCTTGACAGGGTGGAGGTACGCGATCTCCTGGTTCATGACGACAGACACAATATTCGGGGATTCGGATTTTCGTGCTGCAAGTGTAGCGATTGGGGCTTGCGACGCCTAGTCTGCCCCTCTTGTGGATGGGCAATTCGGATGGCGGGGCGCGGCTTTTGCCGCCGAATGCGGCACAAAAACGACACCCTCGCAGGACTTCGCCGTACCGCTGCGCTCAGATCAATCCGTCGAAAAGCATGATTTCGACGCTTTCCCCAGCTTCCACAGTGCCTTGTTCATGCGCGAGCACGATAAAGCAGTTGGCTTCGCTCATGGACCGCAGCACCCCTGAGCCCTGCTGGCCTGTGACGCGGACTTCCAGCGTGCCATCGGCGCCGGGGGCGAGAATGCCTCGCTGGTATTCGGTACGGCCCGGCTTCTTGCGAATGGTTCCGGCACTGCGCACACGCATCAGCGGGAGTGGGGCGACCTTGGCACCCATCAGTCGATGCAACGCCGCGCGCACGAAATGGTAGAACGTGACCATCACGGCCACCGGATTGCCTGGCAGTCCGAACAACAGTGCCTCGCGGCCATTCGACGTGATGCGTCCAAATGCCATCGGGCGGCCGGGGCGCATCGCGATCTTCCAGAAGGTGACGTCGCCCAGTTGCGCCATGATCTGCTTGGTGTAGTCCGCTTCTCCAACAGAAACGCCGCCTGACGTGATGATCGCGTCGGCATTCTCGCAAGCGCTGCGGAACGCGGCTTCCAGTGCTTCCGGATCGTCCCGGACCACGCCCATATCGATCAGGTCGACATTGAGGCGGCGCAGCATACCGTGCAGCGTGTAGCGATTCGAGTCATAGACGCAGCCCGGGTCCAGTGCCTCACCGATCGAGCGGAGCTCGTCGCCGGTGGAGAAGAAGGCCACGCGCAGGCGGCGGCGCACTTTGACTTCGGCCACGCCAAGCGAGGCCAGCAGGCCGATATCCGCTGGCTGAAGGATGCGGCCCGCGGCAAGCGCGGCCTGCCCGTTGGCCAGATCCTCGCCACGCAGCCGGCGGTTGTCGCCGGCGCGCACGGCATCAGCCGCAAAACGGATCTGGTTGCCACCGGCCTGGATCTCAACGAACTCCTGAGGCACCACCGTATCGCAACCGTCGGGCATGACCGCGCCGGTCATGATGCGCACGGCTTGCCCCGGGCCTGCCGGGCTACCAAGCGCATTGCCGGCGTAGGCCGTGCCGATGACCTGAAGCACCACGTCGCTCCCGGCGTCGGCCAGCGCCGCGCTGCTGAACGCGTAGCCGTCCATCGCGGAATTGTCATGCGCCGGCACGTCGATCGACGAGATCACATCCTCGGCCAGCACGCGATCGAGTGCGGTGCGGATCGCCAGTTGTTCGATGCCGCCAACAGGCTCGATCACATCGCCAATGATGGCGTTGGCCTTCGCCACGGGCAGGGCGGAGGGGTCGTAGTCTGACAGGCAGGAGATGACGGATTGAAGCGAAGGCATGGCGTAGTCTCGTGGCGCGCCTGACAGTCTGAACAGAGACAGTGGACGGCGCGCGTGTACTCGGAAGGCGAGGTCTTGAGCGTAGGCTGGAAGTCTAACCCGCGCGCTTCTCGCTTTCGTGCATGTGCAGTTCGTCGAGCGTGTTGATATTGGCGAAGGCCGCGGCATCGTCGAACGGCACTTCCACCAACCGATGGCTGGCCGCCCAGGTCTCGATCTTGCGGCCGCCACCGTTCAGATAGGCGACCAGACTGTCGATGGCCGATGCCGGCATCAGACAGAACACGGGCTGGGTCTGGCGGCGGCCGTCGGCGTCGATCGTGACCGGAATCGCCAGTTCGGCGTCCTCGGTCTCGATGGCCTGGGCCAGTCGTTGCACCAGATCCGTGGGCAGGAATGGCGAATCGCAAGGCGCCGTCACCATCCAGCCGGTCTGGCATTGCTCGAGCCCTGCCAGCATGCCGGCCAGGGGGCCTGCGAAGTCGGGCACGGAATCAGTAACGACCGGCACGCCGAAAGATTCATAGGCGGCAAGGTTGCGATTGGCGTTGATCAGCATCGCGCCGGTCTGCGCGGACAGGCGCATCAGCGTATGCATGGCCATCGGCACGCCGCGTAGCGGTTGCAGGCCCTTGTCCGTGCCGCCCATGCGGCTGCCTCGGCCGCCGGCCAGGATCAGGCCGGTTATGTCGTCGCGTGAAATCATGGATCTCGAGGAATGGGGCGCGGCGCCCGGAAGGGCATCACCCGCCGATATAGGACATCTCGATCTTGCGCTCGGCGCGTGCCGCGCGAATTGCCGGATCGCTGCGCTGTTCGGAATAGTTGTCGGTACGGCCTTGCCAGACCTGGGCAATCGCGTTGGCGATCTCCAGGTCACTGTGCCCACCGCGCAGCAGGGCGCGCAGGTCGTAGCCCTCGGTGGCGAACAGGCACAGATAGAGCCGACCTTCGGTCGACAGCCGGATGCGGCTGCAGTCTCCGCAGAAGGCCTGCGTGACGCTCGAAATCACGCCGATCTCGCCGCCGCCATCCCGGTAGCGCCATCGCTCTGCGGTCTCGCCCGAGTAATTGGCGGCCACAGCGTCCAGCGGAAACACTTCGTCGATCCGGCGCACGACTTCGGCCGACGGAAGGACTTCGCCCATCTGCCAGTGGTTGCTGGCGCCCACGTCCATGAACTCGATGAAGCGCATGATGATGCCGCTGCCGCGGAAGTGGCGCGCCAACGGCACGATTTCGCCGTCGTTGGTGCCACGCTTGACCACCATGTTGACCTTGATCGGCGCCAGCCCGACGGCTTGCGCCACTTCGATGCCGTGGAGCACGTCGCGCACGGCATAGTCGACGTCGTTCATCTTGCGGAAGATCGCGTCATCAATGGCATCGAGACTGACGCTGACGCGGGACAGGCCCGCGTCGCGCAACGACTGCGCCTTGCGCGCGAGCAGCGATGCGTTGGTGGTCAGCGTCAGGTCCAGCGGCTTGCCCGATACGGTTTCGATGCGCGCGAGCATTTCCACGAGTCGCTCGATGTTCTTGCGCAGTAGCGGCTCGCCGCCGGTCAGACGAATCTTCTCTACACCCTGCGAGACGAAAATGCGCGCGGTGCGTTCGATCTCTTCGAAGCTCAGCAACTCGGAGTGGGGAAGGAACGTGTAGTCCTTGTCGAACACTTCCTTCGGCATGCAGTACACGCAGCGGAAGTTGCAGCGGTCAGTGACCGAGATACGCAGGTCATGCAGTGGCCGGCCGCGCGTATCGGCAACGAGTCCGTTCGGCGCAACCAGGTGCGAAGGAATGCTCGGCACCATCGAATGGTATCGATGGTCGCGCAGGTCGAGAATGGGGATGACGGTATCGGTCATGGCCAGGGTGAGGACGGAGGCTCTTCGGCGCGCGGGCGCCCGGGAGGCCTTTCTGTCAGCCATTCTAGCCGAGCGGCATCGGGCATCGTGGATGACATTATTGCCATAGGGTCACAGTTTGCCCGAGGCAGCTGCAATACAGCTTGCGGCATTGCAGCAAGTCAATCAATCCGCAAACAAAAAAAGGGGACGGCTTCTGGCCGTCCCCTTTCCCCTTGCCGGCGCGCGGTCAGCGCGCGAGGCAATTACTGCTGTTGCTGCTGTTGCTGTGCAGCGGCTTGCTGTACGCCACCGGTCTCGACCAGAACCATCGGGCCTTCCGGCAGCGGCGGTAGCGGCTTGCGCTCACGCGGCACGCGCGGCGCCGGCACGATCTGCGAAGCGGCTTCCTGTGCGGCGCGGTGCTTGTCGCCGTCCGTACGGACCCACTCCAGGCCAGCCGCAGCCAGCATCGGCTCCAGGTTCTCGGCGCTTGGCGCGGCGGTCACCGGCGTTGCGGCCGATACGACTGCCACGGTTTCCACCACGGCTGCAACCGGGGCTACAACCGGGGCTGCAACCGGGGCTGCAACCGGGGCCGGGGCGACGTCCGGCGTGACGATGACAGGTTCCGAAATCACCGGAGCAGCTGCCACGGGAGCGGCTACCACCGGCGCCGTCTCGACCGGAGCGGGCGTCACTACCGGCGCCGCTTGCGGCTCGGCAACGGCTGCGAAGACGGGCTCGGATGCCACCGGGGCCACCGGAGCGACCGGTGCTGCTGGGGCCACTTCCGCCGGCGTCACCGCCACGGCCGTTTCGACAGCCTTGACGCTTTCAACGGCCTCGGCAACAGCGGGCTGGAAGCCAGCCGACTCAGATTCCGATTCCGTCACGCCTGCGCTGACTTCGGCCAGATTGGCTTCGTCGCCGTCAATACCTTCGGCATTTTGCGCAGTGTCATCACGGTCGCGGCGATAGCGGTTGCGGCCGCGACGATTGCGGCGGCGGCGTTCTTCGCCTTCACCGGTCTCGGCACCTTCCACACCAGCCGGCAGTTCCGTGGTGCCTGCTTCCGTGGTCACGGCGACCATTGCGGTGGCTGCGGCGACCGGCGCTACCTGGACGGCGCCGACGGCCAGCTGCGGCGCGTCGGTGTTCAGTGCCTCGTCGGTCTCGCGGGCCTCATGGCGTTCGCGTTGGCGTTCACGCTGACGCTCGCGACGTTCCTGGCTGCGCTCGCGGCGGCCTTCCTGGCGTGCCTCGGCACGTTCCGGCTGGGCGATTGCCGGGGTGGCCTGGCCTTCGCGAGGTGCGCGTGCCGGGCGTTCGCCACGTTGCTCACGTTGTTCGCGCTGCTCACGTTGTTCGCCGCGTTGCTGCTCGCTGCGTTCACCACGCTGGCCACGGCCCTGACGGTCACCGCGCTGTTCTCCACGCTCGCCACGCTGGCCACGGCCCTCGCGACCTTCACGGCCTTCGCGTCCCTCACGGCCTTCACCACGGCCTTCGCCGCGCTGACCACGCTCGCGGCGGCCTTCACCACCGCGCGACGGGGTTTCGGCTGCCGGCTTTGCCGGTGCCTCGGGCGGCGTGGCCGGCTTGGCGCCGAACAGGCCCTTGAACCAGGCGATGAAACCGCCGCTGGCCACCGGCTGGGTTGCCGGTGCAGGGCGCGCCGCAGGTGCCTCCGGGCGCACGCGCTCGGGGCGCGGCACCGAAACCGGTGCCGGCGCGTCGGGCGTGATGCCCTTGACGGCCGCTTCCTGACGCGGGCGCGCTTCTTCCTTCTTGCGGCTGCTGTAGCTCGTGTCGGCCTCGAGTTCCTTGGCGGCAGCCTCGGCCATACGGTAGCTGGCAGTCGACTCTTCCAGGCGCGGATCGTCGTGGCGCAGGCGCTCGAGCTTGTAATGCGGCGTTTCGAGGTGCTTGTTCGGGATCAGCAGCACGTTGACCTTGAAGCGCAGCTCGATCAGGTTGATCTCCTGGCGCTTCTCGTTCAGCAGGAAAGCGGCCACTTCCACCGGCACCTGGCAGTGGATGGCGGCCGTGTTTTCCTTCATCGCCTCTTCCTGGATGATGCGCAGCACCTGCAGGGCGGACGATTCGGTATCGCGAATGTGGCCCGTGCCGTTGCAGCGCGGGCAGGTGATATGCGAGCCTTCGGACAGGGACGGACGCAGGCGCTGGCGCGACAGCTCCATCAGGCCGAAACGGCTGATCTTGCCCATCTGCACGCGGGCGCGGTCGTGGCGCAGCGCATCCTTCAGGCGCGTTTCCACATCCTTCTGGGCCTTGCCGGACTCCATGTCGATGAAGTCGATCACGATCAGGCCGCCAAGGTCGCGCAGGCGCAGCTGGCGGGCGATTTCGTCTGCCGCTTCCAGGTTGGTGCGCAGCGCGGTTTCCTCGATGTCCGCACCCTTGGTGGCGCGGGCCGAGTTCACGTCGACGGAAACGAGGGCTTCGGTGTGGTCGATTACGATGGCGCCACCCGACGGCAGCATCACCATGCGGGAGTAGGCCGATTCGATCTGGTGCTCGATCTGGAAGCGCGAGAAGAGCGGCACGTCGTCGCGGTACTTCTTCACGCGACTCATGTTGTCCGGCATGACCACGCTCATGAAGGCGCGGGCCTGCTCATAGATCTCGTCGGTATCGATCAGGATTTCGCCGATATCGGGCTGGAAGTAGTCGCGGATCGCGCGGATCACGAGGCTGGATTCCAGATAGATCAGCAACGGGGCCTTGTTGTCGCCGGCGGCGCCGTCGATGGCCTTCCACAGTTGCAGCAGGTAGTTCAGGTCCCACTGCAGTTCTTCGGCGGCACGGCCGATACCGGCGGTGCGCGCGATGATGCTCATGCCTTCCGGCACCTGGAGCTGCGCCATCGTTTCACGCAGTTCCTGACGGTCTTCGCCCTCGATGCGGCGCGAAACGCCACCGCCACGCGGGTTGTTCGGCATCAGCACCAGGTAGCGGCCGGCCAGCGAGATGAACGTGGTCAGGGCTGCGCCCTTGTTGCCGCGCTCTTCCTTTTCGACCTGGACGATCAGTTCCTGGCCTTCGTGCAGGGCGTCCTGGATACGTGCGTTGCGCACGTCCACGCCGTCCTTGAAGAAGGCGCGTGCCACTTCCTTGAACGGCAGGAAGCCATGGCGCTCTTCGCCGTAGTTGACGAAGCACGCTTCCAGCGAGGGTTCGATCCGGGTGATGACACCCTTGTAGATGTTGCCTTTGCGCTGTTCGCGCCCGGCGGTTTCGATGTCGATGTCGATCAGTTTCTGACCATCGACGATGGCGACGCGCAGCTCTTCCTGTTGCGTCGCGTTAAACAGCATGCGTTTCATCGCAATACCTCACTCCAGTGTCGCGGGTGCCAAATGTCATGAATCGGCCATGCCCGCAACGGTCCAGGGAGCACGCGAGGAAAGTGAGCGAGGGCGGGAGAATTGCCAAAGACGCCAGCGCGCACGAAAGCGCGGCCGGCTGGGCGCGGGTGAAAGGAGAAGCTGTCGGCGAATTGGCCGTCCCTGTGGACGGGCAGTCAGTTGGGTCGGGGGAGCAATGCATTATTGCTCCTGATACAGCGACCTCTGGCGGATACCGGCTGGCCGGGGGCGGGAGGACGTGTACGCCGTGCCGTCGGCACAGGCTTTCGTTTCCTCTCGCAGCCGGGCCGGGGTGGCCAAGACGCGTCAAAGAGCAAGTTATCCGGACGCGGCGTGCGCATGCCGATACCAATCCGACCCGTGTGCTGGCGGGCGCGCCACTGCTTCTTGGCGTTCTGCGTCAGGGCGCCAGACAATCCGGGGTGTTATGAACCACGCCGGATCGCGGCCGATTTGCAGGTCGGTTGGCAGGCTGGCCTGCCGGGCCGGCACCGATTCCCGGTGCGGGCGGTCTTCTCTCACCGATGCGGATGCCCAATGGCGAGCATCCACATTGAATTCTTTTCTACCTGAACACTCAGTTTCCACGTGTCGACCGGTTCGATGCCGAAGTTACCTCTGGGCAACTTCCTGCGTGCCGGCGCGGCGCGTGCGTGCTGCTGATTGCCACCATTTGCCTGTCCGGCGCTTGCGGGGTACGCAATAAGCGGGGGACGGGCCGGGTCGATGGCAACCCGAAGTGTAAAATGCGAAATCTTGCGCGGATACTGGTGGGACTACCCAATTCAATCTGTTGGATGTCCCGCATGTTCCTGCCCGATGCGCCGCGAAAAAATGGCTGGCAAATCCGGGCAGGTTTTCAGGGCTCGCGCCAAACCTCGCTTACACAGGTCGTGCGTTTCCGGTCTTTGGCCGGTAACGGCCGGGAAATTATATTGAAAATGAATGAGTTACGCCATCAAATTGCAACGGAGCCGCAATCGCGCCCCAGCGGGCTCCAGGTGGCGTACGTGACCGTCGACGAAAGTTCGGAAGGGCAGCGCATCGACAACTTCCTGTTGAAGGTGGCCAAGGGCGTGCCCAAAAGCCACATTTATCGCGTGCTGCGCTCAGGCGAAGTGCGCGTCAACAAAGGTCGGGTCGACGCCACTTACCGGTTGCAGAACGGAGATGTGGTGCGTATCCCGCCGATGCGCGTGGCGGAGAAGGCTGCTACGGCCAGTGGTTTCGTCCCCGCAGGCGAGTTTCCTGTGCTTTTCGAGGATGCCGCGCTGCTCGTGATCGACAAGCCGGCCGGCGTGGCCGTGCATGGCGGGTCTGGGGTGGCCTTCGGGGTGATCGAGCAACTACGCCGCGCCAGGCCGGAGGCGAAGTTCCTCGAACTGGTCCATCGGCTCGATCGGGAAACGTCCGGAATCTTGGTGCTGGCGAAGAAGCGTTCCGCGCTGGTGCACCTGCACGAGCAGATTCGTGGCAACGGCATGGACAAGCGGTATTTCGCCTGCGTGGCGGGCGAGTTTCCGAACACGCGCCAGCATGTGAAGCTACCTCTATATAAATACAGCACGCCGGACGGCGAACGCCGCGTGCGTGTGCAGGCGGACGGGTTGGCGTCACATACGGTCTTCAATCGCATGGAGGCCTTCGACGGCTACACGTTGCTGGAGGCCGAACTGAAGACCGGACGGACGCACCAGATTCGCGTGCATCTGCAATCGATTGGCTTCCCGATCGTTGGTGATGATAAATATGGCGATTTTGCGCTCAATAAGGCGCTTTCCCGCAGCGGCGCCAAGCCGGGACTGAAACGCATGTTCCTGCATGCGCACCGGCTCACGCTGACACATCCGGCCACCGGCGCGCCGATGACGGTCTCCGCGCCATTGCCTGCCGAGTGTGTTGAATTTCTGCAACAATTGCGGCAGGGGCGGCCAGCGCGCGACGCGGACTGATCCGCACGCACCATCGTTGTTAGCGCCCACACACTTACAGCATCCAACAAGGACCGCAATGGCCAGGCAGCGCTTCGACCTGATCGTCTTCGACTGGGATGGAACCCTGATGGACTCCACCCCGACCATCGCCAAATGCATACAGCTCGCCAGCCGTGATCTGGGACTACCAGTGCCGGATGACAGCGCGGCCAGCCATGTGATCGGACTCGGCCTGAAAGATGCGCTGTCGTATGCCGTGCCGACGCTCGATCCCGCCGACTATCCGCGTCTGGCGGAACGCTACCGCTATCACTTCCTGACGCGTGACGCCGAACTGGTGCTGTTCCCGGGCGTGCTCGACATGCTCGAGGCGCTTCACGCCGAGCATTACTTCCTGGGCGTGGCCACCGGCAAGACCCGAGTCGGACTCGAACGCGCTCTGGCGGCAACTGGCATCGGCAAGCTGTTCGATGCCACGCGCTGCGCCGATGAGACGTTCTCGAAGCCGCATCCGGCCATGCTTCACGAACTGACGCGCGAACTTGGCCAGGATATCGCTCGGACCGTGATGATCGGCGACACGACCCACGACCTGCAGATGGCCATCAACGCTGGCGCGCAGGGGCTAGGGGTCTCCTACGGCGCGCATCCGGTGGAATCGCTGCGCGAGATGTCGCCCGTGCATTGCGCAACATCGATTGCCGACCTGCAGGCCTGGCTGCTTGCTCATGCCTGAAGCATCGCTGGAACCGCGACGCCTTTGCGCGGCAGAGGAACTGGTAGACGGCGGCGCAGGCGTGCGCTTTGCCGTGCGTGTCAATACGCGGGAGATCGGCGCGTTCGTTGTGCGATACGACGGTGCCGCGCATGGCTATCTGAATCAGTGCGCACATGTGCCGATGGAACTGGACTGGCAGGAAGGCCAGTTTTTCGATAGTGCGGGCTTATACTTGATGTGCGCTACACATGGCGCGACCTACGCGCCGGACACCGGCTTGTGCGTGGGTGGCCCGTGCAAGGGGGCCACGCTCGCCAAGCTCCGGATCGAGGAGCGCGAGGGCGCGGTCTTCTGGTTGCCTGAACCCCCATTTTTCCCGCTCGACGCCGCGTAAGGCGGAGCGGGGACGTCATCTGACTTTATCGAGTCCATTCGCATGACAGAACAGCAAAATCCGCCGAACGAACCGGGTCAACCTCAAGATCGCGCAGGCGACGACAGCAAGCTGGAGACGGCAAAGCACGCCGAATTCCCGCTGGAGCGCGAACTGCGGGCTGGCGACGACGCGGCCAAGCGCGAAGCTGACGAGCGTCGCGCCCGCCTGGCAGGCAAGGGCGGTCCCGTTGGGGGCAGCAGTGGCGGCAGTGGTAGTGGTAGCGGTAGCGGTGGCTGGGAGCGCGACGTGCTCGAAAAGGTGCTGATGGCCTCCCTGCGCGAGCAGCGCTCGGCGCGACGCTGGAAGATCTTCTTCCGCTTTCTTACCCTCGGCATCGTTGCGCTGATTCTCTACGCCGTGATCGACTTCAAGGGGGATGTGCTGAGTTCGACGAGCGGTCGCCATACCGCCATGGTCACGCTCGACGGCGAAATCGCCGCCGGCACCGCGGCCAGCGCGGACTCGATCAACGCGGCGCTTCAGGCGGCCTTCGAGGACACGTCGGCGGCTGGCGTGATCCTGAAGATCAACTCGCCAGGTGGCTCGCCGGTACAGGCCGGCATCATCAACGATGAGATCCACCGCCTGCGCAAGCTGTACCCGGACAAGCCGTTCTACGTGGTAGTCGAGGAAATCTGCGCATCGGGCGGCTATTACGTGGCTGCCGCGGCCGACAAGATCTATGTCGACAAGGCCAGTATCGTGGGGTCGATCGGCGTGCTGATGGATGGCTTCGGCTTTACGGGCCTGATGGACAAGGTCGGCGTCCAGCGCCGCCTGTACACGTCCGGCGCCAACAAGGGCATGCTCGATCCGTTCTCGCCGGAAGTGCCGCGCCAGAAGGGCTACGCGGAGTCCATGCTCAAGGAGATCCACCAGCAGTTCATCGACGTGGTGAAGGAAGGTCGCGGCGATCGGCTCAAGAACGATCCCGAGCTGTTCTCCGGGCTCTTCTGGTCGGGTGAGCGCGCTGTGGAGCTGGGGCTGGCCGATGGCCTGGGTAGCGCGGACTATGTGGCCCGGGACCTCTTCAAGGCCGAGGACATTGTCGACTACACGGTCAAGGAGAACATCGCTGAACGCATGGCCAAGCGCTTCGGCGCGGCTGCTGGATCGGCGGCGATGAAGTTGATGATGATGAGTGCGACCGTGCCTACGGTGCGGTAATCGGCGCGATGCGCCATGCAAAAGCCCCCGATTTCGGGGGCTTTTGTTTTTGTCTTACTGCGCCAGCAGCGAGAAGATCGCGGGGCGCTTGTGCAGGTCGAGCCGGTCGGGGCGCCATGCCGAAATCGGCAGCGTGACGATGGCTTCGGTCGGGAGTGTCAGGTCGACTGCAATCGACAGCAGTGTGGTACCAGAGCAGTGTTGGCGCAGCGCCTCGAGCAGCGCACCGTTGCGGTAGGGCGTTTCGATCCACACCTGCGTCTGATGCGCCTTGCGCGAGCGCTGTTCGAGGTCGCGCAGCTTCTGCGCGCGGACATCGGCGTCGACGGGCAGGTATCCGTTGAACGCGAAGCTCTGGCCGTTCAGACCCGAGCCCATCACGGCGAGCAGGATCGAGCTGGGCCCGACCAGCGGGCGCACGGTGATGCCGCGCGTATGCGCCAGCCGCACCAGGTCCGCGCCGGGGTCGGCCACGGCCGGTACGCCAGCCTCGGAGAGCAGCCCGCCATCGCGGCCCGCAGCAATCGGGTCAAGCAAGGCCGCCAGTGTGTCCGGGCGGGTATTGACGTTCAACTCGCGGATCTCGATCTGCTGGATCGGCTGCGCGAGCGGGGTCGTTTCGCTGAGCTTTTTCAGGAATGCGCGTGCGGTCTTGGCATTCTCGGCGACGAGGTAGTCGAGCCGCGCCGCGATCTGCTGGACGCCCGCTGGGATCACGTCCATCACGGGGTCGAATTCGTCGCGCTCGCCCAGCGTGTTGGGAATCAGGAACAGGTTACCGGCCATCGGTCAGGCTCCGAAGCATGGATAGCCGACGTGACGCAGCATCCCGGTGAGCGCGATCAGCGGCAGGCCGATCAGCGCGGTCGGATCGTCGGATTCGACGCGCTCGAGCAGCATGATGCCCAGTCCTTCGACCTTGGCGCTGCCGGCGCAGTCATAGGGCGTCTCGAGTCGCAGATAGGCGTCGAGTTCGGCATCGGAAAGGTCGCGGAAAGTGGTGCGTGTCTGGATATCGGCGACCTGGGCCTCGCCGGTGCGCCCATCGAGCAGGCACAGTGCGGAATGGAAGGTGACCGTTCTTCCGCGCATCAACTGGAGCTGCGCCAGCGCCTTGGCATGGGTGCCGGGTTTGCCAATCTGCTGGTCGTCGAGCGTGCAGACCTGGTCGGAGCCGATCACCAGGGCGCCGGCGTGACGCACGGCAATCGCTTCCGCCTTGAGGCGGGACAGGCGCAGTGCAGTCGCAGCAGGACGTTCATCGGCCAGGGGCGTTTCGTCGATATCCGGCGTGGCAACCTCGAACGGGATGCGCAGGCGCGACAGCAATTCGCGCCGGTAGGGGGAGCTCGACCCGAGAATCAAGGCAGGGCGGGTGTCGGAAGACATATTGTTAACAGAGAGCAGAGAGGCAGAAGCTGTGGTGAGCGGCGTACAGCTTGTATACTTTGACCGCTTCGGGTTTTTCAACGTATAATCGCGCGTTTAGCTGCACAGGCACGCACGTTGCTGGGATTTGTGTGGCAGACAAGGCATTTTGAGCGATTCAGCCCGTATGAGTCAGCTAACCCAGCCCGTGGCGTCCGCCGGGGCATTCGATCTGCGCGAAACCGATCTCTTCGCCTTCTGCCGTAAGGGCAGCAATGCAGCGGGGGATGTGGCCACGCGCGATTTGCCGCGCATCTTAGCCGAGACGGCCGCTGATGCGCCAGCTTCGGCGCCGGACGAGACATTCCACTATATGGTGGCAGGTTCCGTCCGCGATGAGGCGGTGGAGCCCGGCGCGCCGGTCGTGCAGCGACTGTTTCTCGATGTGGCGGTCAATGGACGTGTCTGGCTGGATTGCCAGCGGTGTCTCGGCGTGTACGCCGAGCCGATCGCCACGAAAATGTGCTTTGAAGTGGTGGTCAGTGAAGCGGCCGCCGAAGCGGCGCCAATGGATGACGACGAAACCGATGTCATTGTCGGTTCGAAGAAATTCTCGGTGCTGGAACTGATTGAAGACGAGGTGCTGTTGGCATTGCCTACAGCGCCGAAGCACGCGGTCTGTCCGTCGGTGCACGAGTCGCTCGTGACCGGCGCGGACGGCGAGGTGGAGCCAGAGGCGCCACCTGAGGAAGAAAAGCGGCCGTCGCCCTTCGCGGCGCTGGCCAGCCTGAAGACGAAGCATTGACGCCGCAGACGCGGCACGGCAAGCGTCTTTTTGGTAGCAGTTGAAGCATCCGGCCGGGCCCCGGCTACGCCTTGCGCAGGATGCGTGTGTTAATATCGCAAAATTCTCGAAGGAGTCATCATGGCTGTTCAACAGAACAAGAAGTCGCCGTCCAAGCGCGGCATGCATCGCTCGCACGACCATCTGTCGGTCGCGCCGCTGGCTGTCGAGCCGACCACCGGCGAAACCCACCTGCGTCACCACGTGAGCCCGAACGGCTACTATCGTGGTCGCAAGGTCATCAAGACCAAGAACGACTGACCAGGTCGTCTGGCGTGACCCAGTGTCCCGCTCGCGCACGTTGTCAGGTGTAAAACAGGAAAGCGGCAAGCTCGTTGCCGCTTTTTTGTTGGGCGCTCGGCTCCCGCACCGCAACGTATTCGCGCGTCCGGCTGATTGCGTCCCCGCAGCCCCAGGCGACGGGTGCCGGCGCGCTTACCGTATCAGGAAATAATGACGATCAAGCTCGCTATCGACTGCATGGGCGGCGATCACGGCGTATCCGTGACGGTGCCGGCGGCGATCAGTTTTCTTTCCAGTCACGACGACGCCGAGATGGTCCTGGTCGGCTTGCCCGACGCCATCGGTGCGCAGCTCAAGAAGCTGCATGCAACGGATCATCCGCGTGTGACCGTCGTGCCGGCAACCGAAGTCATCACCATGGATGACCCGGTGGAAGTGGCGCTGCGCAAGAAGAAGAATTCTTCGATGCGCGTGGCCGTCACGCAGGTCAAGGAAGGCAAGGCCGATGCCTGCATCTCCGCCGGCAACACCGGCGCGCTGATGGCGGTGTCGCGTTATGTGCTCAAAACGCTCGAAGGTATCGAGCGCCCGGCCATCGCCACCACGATTCCCAATGAACAAGGCTGGGGCACCACGGTGCTCGACCTCGGCGCGAATGCCGACTGCGAGCCCGGACACCTGCTGCAGTTCGCGCGTATGGCCGATGCCATGGTGTCGGTGGTGGATCACAAGGAGCACCCGACCGTCGGGCTGCTCAATATCGGCGAAGAAGTGATCAAGGGCAACGAGGTGGTCAAGGCCGCCGGCGAGTTGCTGCGCGCTTCCGAGCTAAACTTCTACGGCAACGTGGAAGGCAATGACATCTTCAAGGGTACGACCGATATCGTCGTTTGTGACGGTTTCGTCGGCAATGTGGCGCTCAAGAGCACAGAGGGCCTCGCGAAGATGATCGGCAGTATGATCAAGGAAGAATTCACGCGTTCGTGGTTCACGAAGCTGCTGGCGGTGGTGGCCATGCCGGTGCTGTCGCGCCTGGCGCGACGGCTCGATCCGGCCCGCTATAACGGCGCTTCCCTGCTGGGCCTGCGTGGGCTCGTGATCAAGAGCCACGGCTCGGCCGATGCCCATTCTTTTGAGTGGGCCATCAAACGCGGGTATGATGCCGCCAGAAATGGCGTCATCGAACGCATAGCAAGGGCATTCGCTCACAAGTCAGGTGCCGGTGGCGCCGCGACGGGCAGCCCGGAGACAGACGCACCGAACCCACATCCCGATTCTCGCGCCGCTTGAGGCCGCTCGCCCGCTGCGGCGGGCAGCCTGCGCGACCGCGCACAGGGCGGCCCGGTGAGCATCACGATCCGACACGACATGACCAAGTACGCAAAAATCATCGGTACAGGGAGCTACCTGCCTCCTCGGCGCGTCACGAACGCCGACCTGGCGGCTCAGCTTGCCGAGAAGGGCATCGAGACCAGCGACGAGTGGATCGTCTCGCGCAGCGGTATCTCGGCGCGTTACTGGGCCGAGCCCGACGTCACGTCGAGCGACCTGGCCGTCAAGGCGGCCGAACGGGCGATCGAGGCGGCCGGTATCGACCGCCAGGACATCGACCTGATCATCGTCGCCACGTCCACCCCTGACTACGTTTTCCCGAGCGCCGCTTGCCTCGTGCAGCAGAAGCTTGGCATCACCAACCAATGCGCGGCATTCGATCTGCAGGCCGTTTGCTCCGGCTTTGTCTATGCGCTGGCCACGGCGGACAAGTTCATCCGCAGCGGCTCGCACAAGAATGTGCTCGTGATCGGTTCCGAGGTGTTTTCGCGCATTCTGGACTTCAACGATCGCACCACCTGCGTGCTATTTGGCGATGGCGCCGGTGCGGTGGTCCTGACCGCGTCCGATGAGCCGGGCATCCTGTCCACGGCCATGCATTCGGACGGTAGCCACGTGGGCATCCTTTGCGTGCCGGGCAATGTGTCCGGTGGCGCGATCACCGGCAATGCGTTCCTGCATATGGACGGACAAGCTGTGTTCAAGCTGGCTGTGACCGTGCTCGACAAGGTCGCGCGCGAAGCCATCACGGCGGCCGAGATGCAGGCCGACGAGATCGATTGGCTGATCCCGCACCAGGCCAACATCCGCATCATGCAGGGCACGGCCAAGAAGCTCGGCCTGCCGAGCGATCGCATGATTGCCACCGTGCATGAACACGGCAATACCTCCGCCGCTTCGATTCCGCTGGCGCTCGACGTCGCGGTACGCGATGGCCGCATCAAGCCCGGGCAGACCGTGCTGATGGAGGGTGTGGGTGGCGGCTTTACCTGGGGCGCGGTGCTGCTGCGCATGTAAGATGCGGCCGGCGCGCGGCGCGTAGAACGCGGTGCGCCAGTCGACAAGATGAATTGCTAGGACTGGATTTCAGATGAAATTCGCATTTGTTTTCCCCGGACAGGGTTCGCAGTCGGTCGGCATGCTCAATGCCTTTGCCGATAACCCGGTGGTGCGCGCCACGCTTGAAGAGGCTTCGACGGCGCTGGGCCAGGACATCGGCAAGCTGATTGCGGAAGGTCCGGCCGAAGAGCTGAACCTGACGACCAACACGCAGCCCGTGATGCTGACGGCCGCAGTGGCCGTCTACCGCGCATGGCTCGACGCCGGTGGTCCGGCTCCGGCACTGGTTGCGGGCCATAGCCTGGGCGAGTACTCGGCGCTGGTGGCCGCAGGGGTGATCCCGTTTGCCGAGGCGGTGCCGCTGGTTCGCTTCCGTGCCCAGGCGATGCAGGAAGCCGTGCCGGTGGGCGAGGGCGGCATGGCCGCGATCCTTGGCCTGTCGGACGATGACGTGCGCGCCGCGTGCGCCGAGGCTGCGGCGGCAGGCGCCGGCGTAGTCGAGGCTGTCAATTTCAATGCCCCGTCGCAGGTGGTGATCGCCGGCAACAAGGGCGCCGTGGAAAAGGCCTGCGAGATTGCCAAGGCGAAGGGCGCCAAGCGCGCGCTGCCGCTGCCGGTGTCCGCTCCGTTCCACTCGTCGCTGCTCAAGCCCGCCTCGGATCGCCTGCGCGACCGCATGGCTGGCCTGTCGTTCTCGGCACCGGCCATTCCGCTGGTGAACAATGTCGACGTGGCGATCATCAATGATCCGGCTCAGATCAAGGACGCGCTTGTTCGTCAGGCAGCCGCTCCGGTACGCTGGGTAGAGTGCGTGCAGAAGATGGCCGCAGAAGGCGTGACACACGTGATCGAGTGCGGTCCGGGTAAAGTGCTGGCCGGTATGACCAAGCGCATCGACGGCAACCTCGTTGGTGGTGCAATCTTTGATCCGGCGTCGCTGCAGGATACGCTGGCGCTGCTGAAGTAAGACCAAGGAACAAACGCAACATGAGCAAGACTCTGGAGAATCAGGTCGCACTGGTGACCGGCGCATCGCGCGGGATCGGCCGTGCCATCGCGCTGGAGCTCGCACGGCAGGGCGCAACGGTGATCGGTACCGCCACGAGTGAGTCGGGCGCTGCTGGCATCAGCGAGTACCTGGCGGGCGAAGGCCTGAAGGGCAGTGGTGTGGTGCTGAACGTCAACGATGCGGCGCGCTGCGAGGCAGTGATCGACGAGATCATCAAGGCGAATGGCGGTCTGAACGTGTTGGTCAACAACGCCGGCATTACGCAGGATCAGTTGGCCATGCGCATGAAAGACGAGGATTGGAGCGCCGTCATTGACACGAACCTGACGGCTGTGTTCCGTCTGGCCCGTGCCGTGCTGCGCCCGATGATGAAGGCCCGTGGCGGCCGCATCATCAACATCACCTCGGTGGTCGGCTCCACCGGCAACCCCGGCCAGATGAACTACGCTGCGGCGAAGGCTGGTGTCGAGGGCATGACGCGTGCGCTGGCCGCCGAAATCGGCAGCCGCAACGTCACCGTCAACTGCGTGGCCCCCGGATTCATCGATACCGACATGACCAAGGTGCTGTCGGAAGAGCAGCATGCGGCGCTGAAGACCCGGATTCCTCTGGGTCGTCTTGGCCAGCCGGAAGACATCGCCAATGCGGTGGCATTCCTGGCTGGACCGCAGGCCGCCTACATCACGGGCACTACGCTGCACGTGAACGGCGGGATGTACATGAATTGATGGTTCCGCCCGGGATCGGTTTCGAGGGAGAAGCCGAAAGAAGCCGGGCGAAGCTGTTGTTTTTCAAACCAAACGGGCGCGATTCTTGCAAAGCTTGGCAGGCGGATTTTTTGTGGTCCAAACCTGCTAAAATGCGCCCACTTTTTGTCGAACTTCCCTGGAGGGTTACATGGACAATATCGAACAACGCGTCAAGAAAATCGTTGCTGAGCAGCTTGGCGTGGCCGAGGCAGACATCAAGAACGAATCGTCGTTCGTGAACGATCTCGGTGCGGACTCGCTGGACACGGTTGAACTCGTGATGGCGTTGGAAGATGAATTCGGCATGGAAATTCCCGATGAGGAAGCCGAAAAGATCACGACCGTGCAACAAGCTATTGACTACGCTACCGCGCACGTCAAGGCTTAAGCCGTCGTCTTCATATTCCGAGCCACAGAAGGCAGGTCGGCGGGGCCATTACGGTCCTGTCACGCTGTTTTCTGTGGCTTTCGTCTGTTCGACGAAGCAGAATCGGAATGATCTCAGCCGCTTCCTTTCGCAAGGAATCATTTCCTATCGGCAGGAGCAGCGAGATCCTGAATCAATCCAATTCCGCTTCACGTACTCGTAGGAAAAAATAGTGAGCCGTCGTCGCGTCGTCGTCACTGGGCTTGGCCTTGTGTCTCCCGTCGGAAACACGGTTGCCGAAGGCTGGGCCAATCTGGTTGCCGGCAAGTCGGGCATCGCCACCATCACCAAGTTCGATCACTCTCCCTTTGCTGTGCACTTTGCGGGCGAAGTGAAGGGCTTCAATGCCGAGGATTACATCCCGGCCAAGGAAGCCCGGAACATGGATACCTTCATCCATTTCGGCATCGCCGCCGGTTCGCAGGCGCTCAAGGACAGCGGCCTGGAAGTGACCGAGGCCAACGCCGAGCGCATCGGTGTGCTGGTGGGCTCGGGCATTGGTGGGCTGCCGATGATCGAAGATACGCAGATGACGCTGGCCGAACGCGGCCCGCGCCGGATCTCGCCGTTCTTCGTGCCGGGTTCGATCATCAACATGATCTCCGGCCACCTGTCGATCATCCACGGCCTCAAGGGCCCGAACCTGGCTGCGGTGACGGCCTGCACGACCGGGCTGCACAGCATCGGTCTGGCGGCGCGTCTGATTCAGGCGGGTGACTGCGATGCGATGCTGGCTGGCGGAGCAGAGTCGACGGTGTCGCCGCTTGGCATCGGCGGTTTTGCGGCGGCGCGCGCGCTGTCCACGCGCAATGATGATCCCGCCGCGGCGTCGCGCCCGTGGGACAAGGACCGCGACGGCTTTGTGCTGGGCGAGGGTGCTGGCGTGATGATGCTCGAGGAGTATGAGTCGGCCAAGGCGCGCGGCGCGCGAATCTATGCTGAACTCATCGGCTTTGGCATGAGCGGTGACGCGTTCCACATGACGGCGCCGAACACCGACGGTCCGCGCCGCTGCATGGTCGCTGCGATCAAGGATGCCGGAATCAATCCGGACGAAGTGCAGTACCTCAACGCGCATGGCACCTCGACGCCGCTGGGTGACAAGAACGAAACGGATGCCGTCAAGCTGGCATTCGGTGATCACGCCTACAAGATGGTGGTCAACTCGACGAAGTCGATGACTGGTCACTTGCTGGGCGGCGCTGGGGGTCTGGAGTCGGTGTTCACGGTTCTGGCGATTCACAATCAGATCTCGCCGCCGACCATCAACATCTTCAATCAGGATCCCGAGTGTGATCTTGATTACGTCGCCAATACGGCACGTGACATGAAGATTGATGTCGCCGTGAAGAACAACTTTGGCTTCGGCGGTACCAACGGTACGCTTGTTTTCCGCCGCGTCTGATATCGCGCGCGTTTCGCATGACACGGGGCCGGCTGGTGACAGCGGCCCCCGTCCCATCCTGTACTCCCCGGCATTTCCCCGAACCTCAGGGTTGCACGCAGGTGCAACCGCGTTCGTGGCCAGGCGGAACCTTATTGCGCAGTTGTGGTCACAGAATGCGCTCCGCGACACCCGAAATCGCCTGGATCGTAGGTAAAATACAACGCTTGTCTTGACGACGAAACCAAGAGATACACTGCAGCAGGTGAACTATTCGTGAGTGAACGCGAAGCCGATCAGCTTCTAGTTGAACGCGTCCAGCAGGGCGACAAACGGGCCTTTGAGTTGCTGGTGACCAAATATCACCGCAAGATCATCCGCCTGATCTCCCGCCTTGTCCGAGACCCCGCCGAAGTGGAGGATGTGGCGCAGGATGCCTTTATCAAGGCATATCGCGCCCTGCCCCAGTTCCGGGGCGAATCCGCTTTCTACACGTGGCTGTACCGGATCGCCGTCAACACGGCCAAGAACTACCTGGCCACCCAGGGACGGCGGCCGGAAGCGTCCAGCGATATCGATGCCGAAGAGGCTGAAACTTTTGCGGACGGTGAGCAACTAAGGGATATCAATACGCCGGAGTCGATGCTCCACACGCGCCAGGTTGCCGATACGGTGAACCGCGCCATGGAGGCATTGCCGGAAGAATTACGCACCGCCATCACGCTGCGCGAGATCGAAGGCCTCAGCTACGAGGAGATCGCGGAGGCGATGGGGTGTCCGATCGGTACGGTGCGCTCGCGGATTTTCCGGGCGCGCGAGGCGATCGCCGAGAAATTGCGTCCGCTGCTGGGAACGGCAGAGGGCAAGCGGTGGTAGGGGATGCTAGCAGGATGCTGGTGTCTCACAGTTTGAATGTCGTGCAGCCAGCGTTGCAGCCTATTCCTGCATCGATAAACGACAAGCGGTAGTGACGGGATTTATCGGTGTTCGATGGAATTTCTTGGGGTTGGAAATGGGTCAGGCTCATAAGCAGTCGGTTCATGTAATGGAAGCCGCGGAGCAGATTTCCGCATTGATGGACGGCGAGCTGGCGCCGCACGACGTGGATGCCGCGCTCGGCCTTGCCAAAGGCGACGCCGGTATGGCCGACTGGTCGATGTACCAGTTGATCGGCGATGCGATGCGTTCGGAAGAGTTGACGCACGCAGGGTCGACCGAAGCCTTCCTCTCCCGATTCTCCGCGCAGCTTGAAGCCGAACCGCATGTGCTGGTGCCGGCTGTCGCGCAGGCTGGTCGTCATCGCCTGCTGGTGCGCCCATCGTGGGTGCGCCGTGTGGTGCCCGGTACCGCGATTGCCGCCGCGGTGGCCGCTGTGAGCTGGGTCGTGGTTCCGCAGATGCGTGGGCCAGGCGGTGTGGGCGCTCCGGATGCTGTGGTTGCAAGCGTCGAGCAACCGGCCGGTGCGACGGTGAAGGCTGGCGTTGCTGCTCCGGCGGCCGCGGGTTCGATCATGGCGGTCTCCGCCGATAGTGCCCAGATGATTCGCGATCCCCGTCTCGATGAATACCTGCGTGCCCATCGCGCGTCGGTCGCAACCGATGCCTTTGTGCCGACCATGCGTACGGTGGTGAATGGTGTCAACTTCTCTCAGGACAATTCGCAGGAATAATGCCGGACATGCATAAAGGACCGTCGCTCGCCAATGCAGCGGGCGTACACGGAAAGAAGGGCCTGCGGAGGTCCTTTTTTCTGGCCTTATGTCTGACCGCTGCCGCCGCGACTGCGCAGCCGTCTGACTCCACGCTGAACCGCCGTGACGCCACGGCGTGGCTGAACAAGATCCATCGTGCTGCCCAGCGGGAGAACTACGTTGGTACGTTGATTTATCAGCGCGGCAGCATCATCCATGCGTCGCGGATCCAGCATTACAGCGATCTCGTAAACAACGAGTACGAACGACTGGAAACGTTGGACGGCAAGCCGCGCGAGGTGCTGCGCCAGAATGATGTGGTTCACAGCCTGATTCCTGAGGCCAAGCTTGTGGTCGTGGAGAAGCAGGAGGCGAAGGACCGCTTCCCGGCGCTGCTGGCGACGAACAAGAGCGACGTGCTCGACCTGTACGACATGCATAAGCTGCCGGCCGAACGCGTCGCCGGCGTCGAGTGCGAGGTCTTCTCACTGGACCCTCACGACACGGCACGTTACGCGGTACGGTTGTGGGCCGACAAGAACTCGGGCCTGCTGATGCGCGCACAGACGATCGGCGAAGGCGGTAAGGTACTCGAGCAGGTCGCATTCTCGCAGGTCGATATCGGCGTGCCTTCGGACAAGCAGCGCATCCTCAATGCGATCAAGGGCGCGAGTTCCTGGAGCCATTACGAGGTTACCTATCAGCCTGCCAGCATTGCCGACGAAGGGTGGTCGATCAACACGCCGATCAAGGGCTTTCAGAAGATCCGGGAAGTGCGCCGCCCACTGGGCGAGTTGCACGCGCCGACCTCGACCAACAAGTCCGGGCAGGTCTTCGAAGTATTGCAGGTCGTCTACAGTGATGGCCTGACGGGGCTTTCGGTCTTCATCGAACCCGTATCCGAGCAGCGTGCGCGCCGCGAGGGCGTGGCGTCGCTAGGCGCCACCCAGGTCGTGGTACGGCGCGTGGCCGATTTCTGGATTACCGTGGTCGGCGAAGTGCCTGCTTCTACGGTGAGGCAGTTTGCGGCCGGCGTGGAGTACCGCCCGCCCAAAGCGGTACACTGACCGAAATCGGTCCGGCGGCGGTGGAGTGGCAGCCCCGCAACACCGCCAGGCAGTACGCTTCGCAGGCGTCCCCGGCCTTATGCGCTGCGAAGCGCTGTGAAGCATCCGTTTCTCGCTGATCTCCCGGGAGTTTTGTCGATGATTTCCAGATCTCCAGCCCTGGCAAGGGTCGTGGTCATGGTGGCCATGCTCGTGTTCGGTCCGGCTGTTTCCGAATTGGGGCACGCTCAGGCAGCGGCCCAGAACTACAACCTGCCCGACTTTACCGACCTGGTCGAGAAGGTGAGCCCGGCGGTCGTGAATATCCGCACGACGGAGCGTGTGCGCTCGCGTGGCGGCAATTCCCCCGATGACGACGAAATGGCGGAGTTCTTCCGTCGCTTCTTCGGCGTGCCAATGCCCGGAACGCCGGGACAGCCTCGCCGTGGGCAGCCTCCGCAAGGACAAGGCCAAAGTCAGGGGCAGGGCGAAGAGATGAGCCGGGGCGTGGGTTCCGGCTTCATCATCAGCCAGGACGGCTACGTGATGACGAACGCCCACGTCGTGGCAGAGGCAGACACGATCTACGTGACGCTGCCTGACAAGCGTGAATTCAAGGCCAAGCTGATTGGTGCGGACAAGCGTACCGACGTGGCGCTGCTCAAGATCGACGCAACGGGTCTGCCGCGCCTGCCGCTCGGGGATTCGGACAAGGTCCGCACCGGCGAGTGGGTGTTGGCCATTGGTTCGCCGTTCGGCCTGGACAGCAGCGTGACCGCCGGTATCGTATCGGCCAAGGCGCGCGACACCGGCGACTACCTGCCGCTTATCCAGACTGACGTGGCGGTGAACCCTGGCAATTCGGGTGGCCCGCTGATCAACCTGCGCGGCGAGGTCATCGGCATCAATTCGCAGATCTACAGCCGCAGCGGCGGTTATATGGGCATTTCGTTCGCGACCCCGATCGACGAAGCGATGCGTGTGACCGAGCAACTGAAGGCGACTGGCAAGGTGACGCGTGGGCGGATCGCCGTGGCGATCGGCGATGTGACCAAGGAAGTGGCGGACTCGCTGGGTCTTGGGCGCACTCGCGGCGCGCTGGTTGGCAGCGTCGAGCCGGGCGGTCCTGCCGAAAAGGCTGGTATCGAGGCGGGCGACATCATCCTGAAGTACAACGGACGGGATATCGAGAAGGCTGCGGATCTGCCGCGGATGGTCGGAGACACCAAGCCGGGCACGCGCGTGCCGATGCAGGTGTGGCGCAAGGGGCAGACGCGAGAGGTAATGATCACGGTGGCGGAGCTTGAGCCCGACACCCCTCGCGCCACGCCGCGCCGCGGTGACAAGCGCGGCGGAGGTACCGAAGAGGCACCCGCGCCGAAGCCGAATGCACTGGGCCTGATCGTCAACGACATTCCCGAGGCGCGGATGCGCGAGCTCAAGCTGAAGTCAGGGGTGGAGGTCGACACCGTTGATGGTCCGGCCGCCCGTGCCGGGATCCGTCCGGGCGACATTATCCTGCGACTCGGCGATACCGACGTGACCAGCGCGCGGCAGTTCAATGATCTCGTCAAGGGACTGGACAAGAACAAGATGGCCGCCGTGTTCGTGCGCCGCGGCGATGCTACCCAGGTACTGACGCTGCGTCCGAATCAGGCGCGCTGACCAGGTCCTGGATCTAGCCTGTAAAAATCGCGCCGGACAAGTTCCGGCGCGATTGTTTCGTGGTGGGTGCGTCAAGCGCCATTTTGGCGCCTCGCGCCCCGCACCGCCCGAGTTCAATTCGCGGACGGAAGTCCTTGAAAATCCGGTAAAATCGCGGATTGGCGCGAGCTCCGTGCGCCCCAACTTTTTTGCTCCCGCGCCCGACAGGCCTACCATGAGCGCGCCGGTGCTTCCCAGAACGTTAGATGGACCACATTCGTAATTTCTCGATCATTGCCCACATCGACCATGGCAAATCCACCTTGGCCGACCGGATCATTCAGCGCTGTGGCGGGCTGTCCGATCGCGAAATGGAAGCGCAGGTGCTCGATTCGATGGATATCGAGAAGGAGCGGGGCATCACGATCAAGGCCCAGACCGCCGCGCTGAGCTACAAGGCGCGCGACGGCCAGGTCTACAACCTGAATCTGATCGATACGCCGGGACACGTCGACTTCAGCTATGAAGTCAGCCGCTCCCTGTCCGCATGCGAAGGCGCGCTGCTAGTGGTCGACGCCTCGCAGGGCGTGGAAGCCCAGACTGTGGCCAATTGCTACACGGCCATCGAACTGGGCGTCGAAGTCGTGCCCGTGCTGAACAAGATCGATCTGCCGCAGGCCGACCCGGCCAATGCGATCCAGGAGATCGAGGACGTGATCGGCATCGACGCGCAGGACGCCACGCCGTGCTCGGCCAAGACCGGCCAGGGCGTGGAAGACGTGATCGAGGCGCTGATCGCCAAGGTTCCGCCGCCCAAGGGTGACGCCGCCGCGCCGCTACAGGCGCTGATCATCGACTCCTGGTTCGACAACTACGTTGGCGTGGTGATGCTCGTGCGCGTGGTCAACGGCACGCTTCGCCCCAAGGACAAGGTTCTGCTGATGGCCACCGGCGCCCAGCATCTGGTGGAGCAGGTCGGTGTGTTCTCGCCCAAGTCGGTTCAGCGGGACGAGCTGACGGCGGGGCAGGTGGGATTCGTGATTGCCGGCATCAAGGAATTGAAGGCAGCCAAGGTTGGCGACACGATCACCACTATGACGCGCCGCGCCGAAGCGCCGCTGCCGGGCTTCAAGGAAGTCAAGCCGCAGGTGTTCGCGGGGCTGTACCCCGTGGAATCGAATCAGTACGAGGCCCTGCGCGAATCGCTCGAGAAGCTGCGCCTGAACGACGCATCGCTGCAGTTCGAGCCGGAAGTCTCGCAGGCACTCGGCTTCGGTTTCCGCTGCGGCTTCCTGGGTCTGCTGCACATGGAGATCGTGCAGGAGCGTCTGGAGCGTGAATTCGACATGGACCTGATCACGACCGCGCCGACCGTGGTCTATCAGGTTCAGCAGCGTGATGGCACGGTGTTGACCGTCGAGAACCCGGCCAAGATGCCCGATCCGAGCAAGATTGAAGCCATTCTCGAGCCGATCGTCACGGTCAACCTGTATATGCCGCAGGATTATGTCGGCTCGGTGATGACGCTGTGCACGCAGAAGCGGGGCGCGCAGATCAATATGAGCTATCACGGCAAGCAAGTGCAGCTCACATACGAGATCCCGATGGCGGAAATCGTGATGGATTTCTTCGATCGCCTGAAGTCGGTATCGCGCGGCTACGCATCGATGGATTACGAGTTCAAGGAATACCGGCAATCGGATGTGGTGAAGGTGGATATCTTGATCAACAGCGACAAGGTCGACGCCTTGTCCGTGATCGTGCACCGTTCAAACTCGCAGTATCGCGGTCGCGAGGTGGCGGCCAAGATGCGCGAGATCATCCCGCGTCAGATGTACGACGTAGCCATCCAGGCCGCCATCGGCTCGAATATCATCGCGCGCGAGAACGTGAAAGCGCTGCGCAAGAACGTGCTGGCCAAATGCTACGGCGGCGATATCAGCCGGAAGAAGAAGCTGCTGGAAAAGCAGAAAGCAGGCAAGAAGCGGATGAAGCAGGTGGGGACCGTCGAAATCCCGCAGGAGGCCTTCCTGGCGATCCTGCAGGTGGACGACAAGTAAGCGCGCCCCAGCGACGACACAACATCGACATCACTTGAAGCCGTTATGAATTTTGCACTGATACTTTTTGTGCTGGTGGTCATCACAGGCATAGCCTGGGTCGCGGACAAGCTGGTGTTCGAGCGACAGCGCCGGAGCGTGGCGCAACTCGCGCTGGCCGAATTCGATGCGCGTCGTAATGACATGCAGTCGATGCAGGGCGGCGCAGACATCGATCGCTCGCGTGCGCGTCTGGCGGAAGAGAAGCTGCGCCAACCGTGGTGGCTGGAATATTCGGCGAGCTTCTTCCCGGTGATCCTGGCGGTGTTCGTGCTGCGCTCGTTCGTGGTGGAGCCGTTCAAGATTCCGTCGGGATCGATGATCCCCACGCTACTGATTGGCGACTTCATCCTGGTCAACAAGTACGACTACGGCATTCGTCTGCCGGTCGTGAACAAGAAGATCATCAGCCTCGGCGAGCCCCAGCGCGGCGATGTCATGGTGTTCCGCTATCCGCGGGATGAGTCGCTCGACTACATCAAGCGCGTGATCGGCGTGCCGGGCGATGTGGTGCAGTACGAAAACAAGAAGCTGACGATCAATGGCAAGCCGGCCGAGTACAGCCCGCTGCCGGATTATCTCGACGAAGAACGTCTGGCGTACTCGAAGCATTTTGTCGAGAAGTTGCCGGGCGGTCCCGAGCACGGCATCCTGAATGACAACGATCGCCCCGCCTTCGTGGCCGGTGCCGATCCCGATTTTCCGTTCCGCGAAAACTGCACTTACAATCAGCAGGGCGTGACGTGTAAAGTGCCGGAAGGTCACTATTTCGTAATGGGTGACAACCGGGATAACAGCCTGGATTCCAGATACTGGGGGTTCGTGCCTGATCAGAATATCGTGGGCAAGGCGTTCCTGATCTGGATGAATCTGGGTAATTTCGGGCGCGTGGGGTCGTTCAAGTAACGCTCGTTCGGTTTCACGCGGCGCAAGACACTCAAAAAAGAGGGAAGCGCAACATGGGTCAAAAGCGGTTGGGTTCTCCGGGGCGAGTTCGTTTCGATGTGATTCATCGGGCGCGTGGATTCTCGCTGGGATCGTTGCTTGTCGTTGTCATCATTGTGGGGGCGGTCGCCGTACCGGCGTTGAAGGTAATTCCAAGCCTGATCGAGTATTTCTCCATCAAGCGCGCCGTCAACTATGCCAAGGGTACTGGTACCAAACGTAGTGACGTCGCAGCCAGTTTCGACAAACAGGCCGCGATTGATCGCATTTCATCGCTCAAGGGCGAGGATCTGGATATAGAAGAGGACGAAACCGGGCGGATCCGCGCGGTCGGCTTCGAGTACCGGACCGAAATTCAGATTTATGGTCCGTTGAGTTTTTTGATTACCTACTCGGGAACGCAGTAACGACATGACCCTCGACGCCTTGCAGCAACGTCTCGGCTACCGATTCAGCAAGCCCGAATTGCTGCAGCAGGCGCTCACGCATCGCAGCCATAGCGCCCAGCACAACGAGCGCCTGGAGTTCCTGGGCGACTCGGTATTGAACTGCGCCGTGGCCGATATGCTCTTTGGCATGTTTGGCAAGCTCGACGAAGGCGATCTTTCCCGTGTGCGCGCCAATTTGGTCAAGCAACAGGCGCTCTACGAGATCGCCCAGATGCTGCAGCTTTCCGATGCGCTGCGTCTGGGTGAGGGTGAGTTGAAGAGCGGCGGTTTCCGCCGCCCCTCCATTCTTGCCGATGCGCTCGAGGCTATCGTTGGTGCCGTGTTTCTCGATGCGGGGTTCGACGCGGCACGCGCGTTGATCCGCAAGCTGTATATCCCGATCCTGGAGCAGGTGGACCCGCGCACGCTGGGCAAGGACGCCAAGACGCTGCTCCAGGAGTATCTGCAGGGCCACAAGATTGCCCTGCCGCAATACAACGTCATCGCCACGCACGGTGCGGCGCACAGCCAGCAATTTGAAGTCGAATGCATCGTGCCTAAACTGGAGGTGCGCGTGTTCGGTACCGGCGCATCGCGTCGCGCCGCTGAGCAGGCAGCGGCCAAGCTCGCGCTCGACGAAGTCCAGAAGCTCGTGCCGCAGTTGCTCAAGCGCAGCCGTGCCGAACGTACGGGCAAGACGCGCAAGCAGCCGGTGCCGCCCGATCCCCAGTTGTCTCTCAGGTTGAAGGAATGACCGATTCTCTCCCTCCGCAGCAAGATGCGGCGGAACCCTCAGGTGCCGTGGCATTTCGCTGCGGCACAGTGGCCATCGTTGGCCGTCCGAATGTTGGCAAGTCCACGCTGATGAACGCGCTGGTCGGCCAGAAGATCAGCATCACGTCACGCAAGGCACAGACCACGCGGCATCGTATCGTCGGTATCCAGACGACCGATGACACCCAGTATGTGTTCGCGGATACACCTGGTTTCCAGACTCGCCACGCTAGTGCGCTGAACCGCTCCCTGAACCGCGCCGTGACGTCGACGCTGTCGTCGGTCGATATCGTGCTGTTTGTCGTCGAAGCCGGCTATTTCGGTCCCGATGACGAGAAGGTGCTGTCGCTGCTCCCCAAGAACGTTCCGGTGCTGCTGGTCTGCAACAAGCTCGATCGAATCGGCGAGGGTCGCAGCGAAGTCATGATGCCGTTCCTTGAGCAGATGGGGCAGCGCTTCCCGTTCCGGGAGGTGGTGCCGATGTCGGCCAAGACGCGCGATCATATCCAGCGTCTGTTGGCGATCATCCGGCCGTATCTGCCGGAAGGCGAGCCGATGTACGACGTCGATGCAATGACCGATCGCAGCGAGCGCTTCCTGGCGTCCGAGATCATCCGCGAAAAGGTGTTCCGCTGGACCGGCGACGAACTGCCTTACACCAGCACCGTCGTGATCGACAAATTCGAGACCGAAGGGCGCCTGCGCAGGATTTTCGCGACGATCCTGGTCGAACGCGACGCGCACAAGGCTATGATCATCGGCAACAAGGGCGCCAAGCTCAAGCAGATCTCCACCGAGGCACGCCTGGATATGGAGAAGCTGTTCGATGGCAAGGTCTACCTGGAGATGTGGATCAAGGTCAAGAGCGGCTGGGCCGATAACGAAGCCGGACTGCGCGCCTACGGCTACGAGTGAGCAAGATGCCTGACGTGCGCCGCGCTGCTGCGCCGCGTGCGCGCAGCGCTGACCCGATTGCCGAGGAAGCCGCGGAGCTGCTGGGGTCTGGCGCGGTACCTGCCATGAACGCGGCGGTCAGCCCCTCGGTGGCGGCCGGCCGCGAAATGATGGATCGCGCGATGCGTATCGTTCCGGCTCGCTCGGAACTGCGCGTCACCAATGAGGCGGGCTTCGTGCTTCATGCGCATCCTTATCGCGAAACCAGTCTGGTTCTCGACGTCTTCACGCGCGATCACGGTCGCGTGGCCATGGTTGCGAAAGGGGCCAAGCGGCCGCATTCCGCACTGCGCGCGGTGCTGCAGCATTTTCATCCGGTCGCCCTGTCCTGGACCGGCCGCGGCGAGGTCAAGACGCTGACCAAGGCGGAGTACGTGGGCGGCATGCTGCCGCTTGCCGGCGACGCACTGCTTTCCGGCTTCTACCTGAACGAACTGCTGCTGCGTTTCTGCCCGCGCGAGGACGCGCATCCGGCCCTGTTCCGCCACTACATGGCGACGCTGACGCGCCTGTCGCATGGCGAGCCGGCCAGCTTCGTATTGCGCAGCTTCGAGCGGGTGTTGCTGCAGGAGACTGGGTTTGCGGTAGCGTTTGATCAGTGCCTCCGATCGGGCGAACGCGTGCAGCCAGGGCTCGATTACGTCTACCAGCCCGAGCGCGGGGTGCGGCGCGCGCATGCGTCAGATCCGTCGAGCTGGCCCGTGGTGTCGGGACAGACGCTGCTGGATATGGCGCAGGATGATTACTCGCGCGCGCAGACCGTTTCGCAAAGCCGCGCACTGATGCGGTTCCTGCTGCATTATTATTTGCAGGGTGCGCCGCTGAAGACGCGCCAGATCCTGATCGATCTGCAGTACCTTTAATATCCCAATTCTCCTGAGAGAAGCCGGCATGATTTTCCACGCGAACCCCGGTGTCATCGACCTCGGGGTCAATATCGACCACGTGGCCACGCTGCGCAACGCGCGCGGCACGGTGTATCCCGATCCGATTCAGGCAGCGCTGCAGGCCGAGGAGGCCGGCGCCGACCTGATCACGCTGCATCTGCGCGAGGACCGTCGCCATATCCGCGACGCCGACGTGCGCGCGCTGCGCCCGAAGCTGGCCACGCGCATGAATCTGGAATGCGCGATCACTTCCGAGATGCTCGACATTGCGTGCGAGATCAAGCCCCAGGACGTCTGCCTGGTGCCTGAGAAGCGCGAGGAAGTCACTACCGAAGGCGGACTCGACGTAGCGGGCCATTTCGAGCAGGTCAGCGCCGCATGCCGGCAACTGGCCGACGCGGGTATCCGTGTATCGCTGTTCATTGATGCTGACCCTGACCAGATTGCCGCCGCTGCCGCGTGCAAGGCGCCGGTGATCGAGATCCATACCGGCCGCTATGCTGATGCGCATACGGCGGAGGAACAGGCAGTCGAGTTCCGCCGTGTGGCGGCGGGCGTGGAAGCGGGGCAGAAGCATGGTCTGATCGTCAACGCCGGCCACGGCCTGCACTACACCAACGTCCAGCCGATCGCCGCGCTGCCGGGGATCAAGGAGCTCAACATTGGTCACGCGATCGTTGCACACGCGGTGTTTGCCGGGTGGCAGAACGCCGTGCGCGAGATGAAGGCCATTATGGTGGCGGCGCGCCTCGGTACCCGTTACCCGGTTCCGGGTCAGCCCGCGTGATCTACGGCGTCGGCACCGACATCATCCAGATTGATCGCGTACGCGGCGTGATGGAGCGCACGCGTGGTCGCTTTGTCGAGAAGATTCTCGGGCCGCGCGAGATGAAGATCTATCTTGCGCGCAAGGCACGCTCGGAAAAACGCGGCCTGGCATTCCTGTGCACGCGTTTCGCGGCCAAGGAGGCATTCTCGAAGGCCATCGGCCTGGGGATGCGCTGGCCGATGACGTGGCGCGCGATGGAGTTGCTGAACCAGCCATCAGGCGAGCCCGCGCCGCATTGCACTGGTGAACTGGCGGAATGGTTGCGGGAACGCGGCCTGGTCGTCCGTGTCAGTGTCAGTGACGAACATGAATATGCGGTCGCGTTCGCGATCGCCGAGCGGGGTGGTCAACTGGCGGCCCCGCAATCCGAACCCGCTTCGAACTGAATTCGATATTCGATATGAACAAGAAAGTCTCCGGCAAGCGGCCGGGCCCGGTAGTGCTCGACGTCGTGGGCAAGGAACTCACCGCCGAGGATGCGCGTCGCATTGCCCACCCGCTGACGGGTGGTGTGATCCTGTTTGCGCGCAACTTCGAATCGCGTGCGCAACTCGTGGCGCTGACGCGGGCCATTCGTGAAGTTCGTGACGATGCGCTCATCTGCATCGACCATGAAGGCGGCCGCGTGCAGCGCGCCAAGACCGATGGCTTCACGCACTTGCCGGCGATGTCCCGGCTCGGGGCGCTGTGGGACCGTGACGTGCTGACTGCCACCAAGGTGGCGATGGCTTGCGGCTACGTGCTGGCGGCCGAACTGCGTGCCTGCGACATCGACCTGAGCTTCACCCCGGTGCTTGACCTCGACTATGGCCGCAGTGGTGTCATTGGCGATCGTGCGTTCCATGCCGATCCTCGTGTGGTGACCATGCTGGCCAACCATCTGACGCACGGACTGCTGCTGGCCGGCATGGCGAACTGCGGCAAGCACTTCCCGGGGCATGGCTATGTCGAAGCCGATTCGCATGTGGCCATTCCGGTGGACGAGCGCGGTCTTGATGAAATCCTGTCCCAGGATGCCCGCCCTTATGACTGGATGGGCCCGGCGCTGGCGTCGGTGATGCCTGCCCACGTGATCTACCCGAAGGTCGATCCGAACCCGGCGGGCTTCTCGCGCTACTGGCTGCAGGACATCCTGCGCACCCAGCTTGGTTTTGAGGGCGTGATTTTCAGTGACGACCTCAGCATGGAGGGCGCGAGCGTGGCCGGTACCGTTACCCAGGCCGCGCGCGCCGCGCTCGAGGCGGGTTGCGACATGGTGTTGATCTGCAACCACCCGGATCGCGCGGACCAGTTGTTGAATGAACTCGATGTGTCGATCGGCAAGGCCTCGCAGCGGCGCATCCGCAAGCTGTTCGGTCGCCGCAAGCCGCTGGACTGGAACAAGTTGCAGCAAGATGGCGAATACCGTGCCGCGCTGCGCCTGCTGAAGGAACACGATCTGATCGCTTGAGCGACTCAGGCCGCCGGGTGGTGGATCGACGCCACCCAGACATGAATCCGCAAGAATGGATCGGTAGAAAGAAAAAAGGGCAGCCGAAGCTGCCCTTTTTTGCGTATGCCCTAAGAGATCTTAGTTGGCGCGGCTGCGGTATTCGCCGGTACGCGTGTCGATTTCGATCTTGTCACCGATGTTGCAGAACAGCGGCACTTGCAGTTCGAAGCCGGTGTTGATCTTGGCGCCCTTGAGCACCTTGCCCGACGAGGTGTCGCCCTTGACGGCCGGTTCCGTGTAGATGATCTCGCGAACCAGCGTCGTCGGCATTTCGACCGAGATGGCCTTGTCGTTGTAGAACACCACTTCCACCACCATGCCGTCTTCGAGGTAGTTCAGCGAGTCGCCCATGCTGTCCTTCTCGACTTCGTACTGGTTGTACTCGGTGTCCATGAACACGTACATCGGGTCGGCGAAGTACGAGTACGTGCACTCGCGGCGCTCCAGCACCACGACTTCGAACTTGTCGTCGGCCTTGAAGACGGATTCGCCCGGGGCTTCCGTCAGCAGGTTCTTGTACTTCATCTTGACGACAGCGGCGTTACGACCTGACTTGTTGTACTCGGCCTTCTGAACCACCATCGGGTCGGAACCAATCATGAACACGTTGCCGACGCGGAGTTCCTGTGCGATTTTCATCTGAACTGTTTTCCTGAAAAAAATGGTCCGGGATCGTTGTAGGTGCCCGGAAATCGGTATGGCGAAGGGCGCAGCCGGCGTTTGCTGTTCTTGGGCCTTTGAACTTGGCTCGCCATAAAAATCAACCGGCTATTTTACCCGATTTTCGCAGAAGGCCACGAGATTCGCCGCCAGATCTCCCAAGTGCTGCAACTGCCGCTGCCAGCGGTCCATACCGGAAGTGAGGGCGGGTAATTGTGCCTGTAACGCCGCCCAATCCGGTGCATGGCCGTAGCCATTCCACGCGTGCGTGAAATTCGTCAGCGCGGCGGAAGCCTCGGGCACCACGCCGGAGCGTGAGAACCGGCCGAGCCAGGCGTCGAGCTTCTCGCGGTGCGCGTGGTCATCCTGGGGGTAGATGTGCCAGATCATTGGCTTGGCGGCCCAGTGCGCCCGCACGCATGAATCCTCGCCGCGCACGAAGTTGATGTCGCAGGCCCACAGCAGTTCATCGTAGTGTTCCTGGCGCACGAACGGGATGCATTGCATGGTCAGATTGCCGCGCTGGTGCGATTCACCCGGCTGTAGCGGCGCGCCGAGCCACCCGCCCGCCTGCGTGGCGGCCAATCCTTGTGGCACAAGGCATTGGACCGGCGTCGTGCCGTCGCGCCATTGTTCGAGTAGCGCAGGCAAGGCCGGGTTCGAATAAGCGAACAGGCTCGTCCGCAGGGCGCCTGCGATCGGCTGCACGCCCAAACGGTGCCAAAGCGTGGCTTGCGCGGCCGGGCTGTCCAGGAATGCCGCGCGTGATGCGCCGAGCATGGATTCGCGCAAGAGGCCTCCGGTGCCGTGTGCAAATCCCGGGAAGAAGAAGTACTTGGTCAGTGGCAGCCGGGAGTGGGGCGAGGCCATCGCATGATGTTCGCTCACCCAGGCCTCGGCGCTCAGGTATTCAAGATTGATCCAGACGGGTTTGCGATCGACCGCGGCCATGGCGGCCTGCAACGGCTCGGGCAGATGGCAGGCAAAGGCCTCGATCACCACGTCGTGCGGCGTGACGGGCTCGAACGGTGCCTCCGGCTTTGGATCCCAGGTGTGCACGTCCACGCCGGCCAGCCGCTGGCGGGTGGCCGTCACGTCAATCTCGGGTGCCAGTCGGGAAAAGCTGGCCAGGTCATCGACCCACAGTCGCACCGCATGACCGTGTTCCTGCGCCAGTTGGCGTGCCAGTCGCCAGCAGACGCCAATGTCGCCAAAGTTGTCGATGACGGTGCAAAAGATGTCCCAGGAACGGATTGGCATGACGATGACGGTGCCCGCCTGCGGAAAGTCCGGCGGGAGAATTGCTCTAAACTTGCGATTCTAGAGCGAGCGCCCCACGTTGGCGCGTTACGTCACACACTTTCCGTCCCCGATGCCCGAGCAGGAACCCGTCCTTCCCACCGAGACAACGCCGCCCGAATCCGATGCCCCGGAATCGTCCGGCGCGCCGGCGTTCGACCCGCGCCCGATCCTGGCGCGTATGCCGGGGTTGCCTGGTGTCTATCGCTACTTCGA
The DNA here is from genome assembly GCF_002335265.1 of Cupriavidus sp. UBA2010. Classification (NCBI taxonomy): domain Bacteria; kingdom Pseudomonadati; phylum Pseudomonadota; class Betaproteobacteria; order Burkholderiales; family Burkholderiaceae; genus Cupriavidus; species Cupriavidus sp. UBA2010. The sequence continues at coordinate 15,206 of NZ_DDCI01000026.1, read as the reverse complement.
TGCCGACGGCAACATCCTCTATGTCGGCAAGGCGCGCGACCTGAAGAAGCGGGTCTCGAGCTATTTCAACAAGACGCAGTTGTCGCCGCGCATTGCGATGATGGTCGCCAAGATCGCCCGCATCGACACCACGGTGGTGCGGACGGAGGCGGAGGCGCTGCTGCTTGAGAACAACCTCATCAAGGCCCTGGCGCCGCGTTACAACATTCTGTTTCGCGACGACAAGTCCTATCCATTCCTCAAACTGACCGGGCACAAGTTCCCGCGCATGGCGTACTACCGTGGCGCCACCGATCGCAAGCACCAGTATTTCGGGCCGTTCCCGAGCGCGCACGCCGTGCGCGAGAGCATGCAGATCCTGCAGAAGGTCTTTCAGTTGCGAACCTGCGAGGACACGGTTTTCAACAATCGCACGCGGCCGTGCCTGCTGCATCAGATCCACCGCTGCACCGGGCCGTGCGTCGGCGCGATCAGCGAGGATGACTACGCGCGGGACGTGTCGAACGCGGCGCGCTTCCTGCAGGGGCGAGAGACCGAGGTGCTTGAGGGTCTGCAATCCAAGATGGAAGCCCATGCGGTGCAACTGGAGTTCGAGCAGGCTGCGGCGGTTCGGGACCAGATCGCCGCGCTGTCGACCGTGCTCAAGCGGCAGGCCGTGGAGGAAGTCGGCCAGGCGCGCGACATCGACATCCTGGCCGTGGCGGTGCAGGGTGGGCGTGCCTGCGTGAACCTGGCAATGGTGCGCGGTGGTCGTCATCTCGGCGACAAGGCGTACTTCCCGGCCCACGTCGACGAGGCGGCGATGATCGTGGAGGAGGGAGACGAGGCAGACGGTAGCGCGCATGAAGGAGCGGCTGCCGATACGGATCCGTTGCCCATCGACCGCATCGCCGCTCGCGTGCTGTCCGCTTTCATGGTGCAGCACTATCTGGATCAGGCACCGCCGCCCATCGTGGTGGTGAGTCATCGACCGGCCGATTCCGCCTTGGTCGAGGCGCTGTCGATGCAGGCGGGCCGGAAGATCACGCTGGTGCGCCAGCCTCAGGGCCAGCGCAAGACATGGCTGGAGATGGCCGCGCAGGGTGCGGGCTTGGCGCTGGCTCGTCGGCTGGCAGAGCAGGGCAGCCAGGAGGCGCGCACGCGCGCGCTGGCCGAAACCATTGGCCTCGACCTGGAGGATCTGGCGACATTGCGCATCGAGTGTTTCGATATCAGTCACACCGCTGGCGAGGCCACGCAGGCATCGTGCGTAGTGTTCCATCATCACGAGATGCAGAACAGCGAGTACCGACGCTACAACATCGCCGATATCACGCCGGGCGATGATTACGCTGCGATGCGCCAGGTGTTGACGCGCCGGTACCAGAAGCTCGTCGAGCAGTTGCAGGAGGCGGGTGGCGATCCGGCTGGCGATGGCGGCGACGGCGTGCCCCGTATGCCCCGCGTGGTGCTGATCGACGGTGGCAAAGGGCAGGTCGAGGTCGCGCGGCAGGTGTTCGAGGAACTCGGTCTCGATATTGGCCTGCTGGTTGGCGTGGCCAAGGGCGAAGGACGCAAGGTAGGTCTCGAGACGCTGGTGTTTGCCGACGGCCGGCCGTCGCTGGAACTGGGGCAAGGCAGCGCGGCGCTGATGCTGGTCGCGCAGATCCGGGACGAGGCGCACCGGTTCGCGATTACGGGTATGCGCGCGCGCCGGGCCAAGGCGCGTACCACTTCGCGGCTCGAGGAAATCGAAGGTGTGGGGGCGCGCCGCCGGCAGAAGCTGTTGACACGCTTCGGAGGTTTGCGGGGCGTGATGGCGGCCAGCATCGACGAACTGGCCAGCGTTGAAGGCATTTCGCGCACCCTGGCCGAGGAGATCTACCGACAGTTGCACTGAGCCTCGCGCGCCCATGAATTGGGCGGTTTTCGGCCCGAAACTACGTGTCGGGTCCGAAATCGGCGACAATCGCGGCAATCGACATCGCAATCCAGCCTTGTCTGCCCGGGAACACACTGCCCTAGCACCGCCCATGCCACTTAACATTCCCATTCTGCTGACCTGGCTTCGCGTGGCCATGATCCCGCTGGTCGTCGGGGTTTATTACCTGCCCGAGGCCTGGTTGCCGATGCACACCAAGAACGTCACCGCGGCATCGTTCTTCGTCATCGCGGCAGTGACGGACTGGCTCGATGGTTTTCTGGCGCGGCGCTGGAATCAGACCTCGGCCTTCGGCGCGTTCCTCGATCCGGTGGCCGACAAGCTCATGGTGACAGCCGCATTGCTGTCGTTGCTCGCGCTGGGGCGGGTGGCCGACCTGATCGCGCTGGTCATCATCGGGCGTGAGATCACGATTTCGGCACTGCGCGAATGGATGGCCCAGATCGGGGCTTCGAAGAGCGTGGCGGTGAATTTCCTTGGCAAGCTCAAGACCACGGTGCAGATGATCGCGATCCCGTTGCTGTTATTCAACGACGCTCTGTTCGGTGTGGACGCATCGCTGCTTGGCGGCTGGATGATCTACCTGGCAGCCGTGCTCACGTTGTGGTCGATGTTCTATTACATGAAGCTCGCCTGGCCGCAGATTCGCGAGCGCAGCGAGGTTATCAGCGGGGCTCGGACACAAAAGTGAGATTTGCTGCAAAAAGTTGTTGACGAGCCGGATCGTCCTTTGCAATAATCTCGTTCTCGCTGCTGACGACGCAAACGAAAGCAGCAAGATAAGCGGTACATAGCGCGAAATGGCAGCATAAAGCTGCGCGTTTAAAAGAAGTTGCGCGATAGTCTGCTTTTCGGTAAGATGCAGGGCCCTGCGGGAGTAGCTCAGTTGGTAGAGCGCAACCTTGCCAAGGTTGAGGTCGCGAGTTCGAGACTCGTCTCCCGCTCCAAATTTTGATCCACAGACTTCTACTGGGGTCTGTAGGTCATTGAAAAAAGGAGCTTCGGCTCCTTTTTTCATTCCAGCGAGTGCCACGGAAATCCACCCACAGCTACCGTTTTTGAGTGACCAAATAAGGCACAAGAATACGGGTGGGTCGGCTACCGGATAGTTGCTGGGGCTGAGCGGGGACCATGACGAGCATAGGGCCTAAGTCATTACTTAGGAGTCTCGAAATGGCGCTCTCTGATCTGACCGTCCGGCAGGCGAAGACCACCGGAAAACGCTACACCCTCTCCGACAACGACTGCCTGGGCCTGATGGTCTCAGCCGCAGGCGGCAAGTCATGGCAATTCCGCTACTACTGGCTGGGCAAGCAAAAGCGCCTGTGCCTGGGCGGCTATCCTGCTCTCAGCCTGCGCGAGGCCCGGATCGAGCGAGACAAGGCCCAGGCCCTGCTCGCCAGGGGGATCGATCCTCAGGTCGAGCGCGACCAGAAACGGCACGCGGCCAAGCTGGCGGGCGAATACACCTTCAAGACCGTCTTCGATGCCTGGGTCGAGCATCGCCGCAAGGAACTCAAGGAAGGCCGTCAAAGCACGCTGTCGCAGATCCTGCGCATCTTCAACAAGGACGTGTTGCCCACCCTGGGAAGAATGTCGATCTACGACATTCGCCGCCCCCAACTCCTGGGCGTCTTGGCGGCGATCGAGAAACGCAAGGCGTTCACCACCGCCGAGAAGGTCCGCACCTGGTTCAACCAGTTGTTCCGCTATGCCCTGGTCATTGCCGAGGGGTTGGAAGTCAACCCGGCCGCCGACCTGGACGTGGTGGCAGAGCCCAAGCCCCCCGTAGCCCACAATCCCTACCTGCACCTGCCCGAGATGCCCGAGTTCCTCCAGAAGCTCCGGCTCTACAACCCCCGTGGCTGGCAGACCCAGCTTGGCGTCCGGCTGCTGTTCCTGACCGGGGTGCGCACCGGCGAACTGCGATTGGCCGAACCCGAACAGTTCGACCTCGACAGGGGCTTGTGGATCATCCCACCGCAGATCGTCAAGCAGCTCCAGGATGAAATGCGCAAGGCAGGGAAGCGGCCGCAGGATGTGCCCCCCTATATCGTGCCGCTATCCCTGCAGGCCATCGAGATCGTGCGCTATCTCCTGGGGGTGATGCGGCCGGCGCAGAAGTACTTGCTGTCACACCGCAGCGAACTCAAGAAGCGCATCAGCGAGAACACCCTCAACAAGGCCGTGCAGCTCATGGGCTATGAGGGGCGCCTGACCGGCCACGGCATCCGCGGCACTATCTCGACGGCGCTCAACGAGATTGGCTACCCGAAGATTTGGGTGGACGCGCAGCTTTCCCATTCCGACCCCAACAAGGTGAGTTCGTCCTACAACCACGCCAAGTACGTTGAGCCGCGCCGTCGGATGATGCAGGACTGGGCCGATCGGCTCGACCTGCTCGAACAGGGCGAAGTGGAAGCCGCGAGCGCGCATCTGACCATCCGTATCGACGGGGTGCCGGCGATGGCAGAAGTGGAGGAAGCGGTGGATGCGACCCTCGCGATGGCCGAGCCCACTCCTCCCGGCGTCCCGCCCGTCGTGGCCACGCCTATTGTCGTAACCCCGAGCAACGGCGGCATCACGTTCCAGCGGCTGTCTCAGGTACCGCCGCCTCCGACGCATGCCCCAGAGCCGGAAGTGTCCGCGATCCAGCGCGAGCGCGAGGAAATGCTGACCATCTACGAGTCTCCAAGCAGCTTGCCGGTCCCGCTGTTCGGCAAGCTGGCCGGAAAGTCCAAGGACCAGATCAACCGCGAACTGAAAGCGGGCAAGTTGCTGTCCATCAGTTTGGGCAATCGGGGGCAGCGTGTTCCCGATTGGCAACTGGTGCCGCTCAAGCACAAGCTGGCCCAGGTGCTCATGAACCAGTGCCCGCACGCGGATTCGTGGGATCTGTACCGCATGCTGACCCAGCCGCACCCTGACCTGGGGGACCGCGCGGCCATTGATGCGGTCACGCCGACCAACGTGCCGGCGATCATCCAGGTCATCATGGGCGACTACCAGCACTATGCGGATATGCCCGAGGCCATTGCCCCGTACCCCATCCCCGAGGATGTGCGGCAAAGCGTTCGTCGGCTGGTGGATAGCGCAGTAGTTCTAGACGGAGCATAGGGCTCTCAAACCTTGCAGGGGCCTTGCGGCCCCTGCATTACGCTTGCACCGCCTCCACGAGTTCGCTCAGCGTGCGCGGTGCGGGAGCGAAGAACACGGCGCCGGTGTGCGCCGTCGAGAAATCGAGCAGGCGGTCGTGCATGCCTGGCGGATCGCCGAGGAACATGCGCTCCAGCATCTTCTGCGTCACCCACAGATGCCTGGAGTAGCCGATGAAGTAGGTGCCATATTCGCCCTGGCCGGGGCGGCCGAAGGGCATGTTGTCGCGCAGGATGTCGTGCTCGGTGCCGTCGTCGTCCACGATCGTGGCGAGGGTCTTGTGCGATTTCTGGCCGCTCGTCGCGTCGGGCAATTCGACATTGCTGACGATCTCCCGGCCGATGATCCGCTCTTGCTCGTCCTTGGCGAGCCGAGCCCACGGCTGCATTTGGTGCAGATACTTCTGCACCACCAAGTAGCTGCCGCCGGCGAACGCCTGATCTTCACTGCCGACCAGCGTCGAGGCGCCGATGTCGTGCCCGGTCGGGTTGGCCGTGCCATCGACAAAGCCAAGCAGGTCGCGGGAGTCGAAGTAGCGAAAACCGACCACCTCGTCGGCCACCGTCACGCTGCTGCCCAGTTGGTCCAGCAGCAGGCGCTCGAATTCAAAACAGAGGTCCTCGCGTTCGGCACGGATGTGAAAGAACAGGTCGCCGGGCGTGGCAGGCGCGGTGTGCTTGGCACCCTCGATGGGCACGAAGGGCCGTAGTTCCTTCGGGCGCTTCCCGGTCTGGAAACGGTCCCATAGCGCCGATCCCAGTGCAGTGATGCACGACAGCCGGCCGTTGAGATCGCGGAAGCCCACCGTTTTGATCAGGTCGTCCAGCCCGTCCAAGACGCCGGCGACCGCCTGAAGGGCCTCGTGGCCCTCGGCGACTGTCAACGTGAGAAACACCGCCGCGCGCGACAGCGGCGCATCGATGCTTTGCGAGTCAATTGGTACTCGATCCCAACCACTTCCAACCATTCGTGCCTCCAAAGACCATGTTAATTCATCATATTGCCAGAGATGGAAGCGCTATCACTGGCGCGCTAACAGGCGCGTGCCGCTGCAATTACCCGCACGCAGCCTCGGCGAGAGCGGGCTATGGGGTATTCGAGCAAGCCGCCCTGTCCCTGGCAACCAACATTGCCCTGTGCTCGAACCGCTCAGAAACAACATTGGCTCGTCCGTGGGGCCGCTGCAGATATGTCACGATCTCGTAGGGGCCGTCTGAAAGCGGTCGCATAGTGATCCCCCACGCATGGGCACGCTCAATGCGCGATTGCGCGGAGAGCCCCACTCCGTAGCCAGCGGTCACCCAAAGCGCCATCATCTCGAACGAAGTCACGTGCTGAATGCTCTGCTGGCTCAACGGAAGAAAGGACAGTCGCTGATCCAGCAGTAGGCAAGCCTCCGCCGGCCAGCGAAACACCGGATAGTCCAGAAGCTCGGCAAGCGTGATCTTCGCCTGGGCAACTAAGGGGGACCCCAGCGGCACTGCAACAGCCACGTTCTCCACCCAGAGCGGTTGGCTTTTCACGGCCGGAGCACCAGCGTTCCGAAGCGTCATTCCAGCGTCGTAGCGGCCTTCCTCAAGGCCCGTCAACAGATCATCGGCTGAGGTCTCAAAGAACGTGATGGTGACTTCTGGTTCCTCCGCGCGCTGTAGGGCAAGAAGCGTTGTGAGGCAAGAGGATGGCACTCCGGGCGCGATAGCAAGCCTGAAATGGGAAAACTGGCTGGTGGCGTCATGCATGAGGGCCCCCAATAAGCGATCTGTCCAGAAAGGCAAACCAGCGTTGCAGGAAAGAGTGAAGTTTAACGTCGTTATCTTTAACGTGGTTAATTGTGGCAGATTGTTTGACGCTTCTGCTAATGCAGAAATCAACAATTCAGCCAGGCCGTCCTTCTGGCACATCGACGTATGAATCCGAGTCGGCGTTAGCCTTCGGACAGGCCGTGCGCGCTGCGCGCGTCGCTCAAGGAGTCGCGCAAGACGAGTTCGCATCTCGGGCAAGCATTTCGCGTTCTCACATGGGTAAGATCGAGCGTGGTGAGCACGTGCCCACGCTTCCGCTCATACTGAAAATTTCTACGGCACTTGGAATAAGCGCGGCTGACCTGATGACGGCGACCGAACGCAATCTGCGTGCCGACACTGATCCCTGAGTGTCTAGCCTGCCAGGCTCCGTCAACCGTCCGAAGAGTCGCGAAGGCGAACGATAAATCGCTCCACCGAAGCCGATAAATTGCCGCCGTCGGGCCGAAGCAGGTAGGTGGTGATCACGGCAGAATCCATCGCCAAGGGGCGGATCACCACATCCGGCCGTTGGGAGATGGGAATCTTGGTCGCCGTCATGAAGCCGATGCCGTAGCCGGCGCCGACCAACGTGAGCATCATGTCCAGCGAGGACACTTCCTCGACAACATTCAGCTTGTGCTCCAACGTGTTGAGCAGCCGCTTGAGTTCGCGGCAATAGCCCTCGCATACCTGCGGGTCGCACAGGACAAGTGGATGGCCTTGAAGTTCTTGAAGTGGCACCTCCTTGTAGGTGAGCAATGAGTGACGAGCTGGCACCGCAATCACCAGCGGGTCGTGCCAGATTGGTTCGGCAGCGATACCGTCGCCGACATCGCCCGTGTGCGCGAACCCGATCATGAAGTCGCCCGAACGCAAGCCACGCACTTGCTCTGCCAGAAGCACTTCTGACAAGCGTATTTCGATCTCCGGCTCCTCGGCGCGGCAACGAGCCAGAAATGCCGACAGCCGTGGATCGATAGCCCCATCTGATACAGCGATGCGCAGGCTACCGCGCAAGCCCGATGCCACAGCCTTGGCATTTTCACGAGCCTGTTCCAGCACTGTGAATAGACGGCGAACATCTTGCAAGAAGACCGCGCCCGCCGCCGTTAGAACTGTTCCTCGTCGGTTTCGGTCGAAGAGCACTACGCCCAACTCGTCCTCAAGTTCCTTGATGGCTCGTGATAGCGGTGGTTGTTCGATATGCAGGCGCTCAGCCGCCCGCGTGAAATGTAGCTCCTCAGCAAGAACTACGAAGCAGCGAAGATGGCGCAGCTCCATAGGCCACCCTCCCGTTCCGACTTATCCAACACTGTGCTATCTCCCTATAGAAGTGACTGCCATTCTGGCGGCGGCGAGTTCGGCCACATCATTGGAAACTTCTGGCTGAATGAGCCAGGGCTGGGTTGACCGTGCGATGGCCCGAGGCAGGCACAACACCAGGCGAGCCTGATCAAGTCCGTGGGGTGATAAGGATCAGACGAAGGCTATCTCCAGCCACGCACGTCAATGGATGCCGTGCATCGTCCCCGTCTGACCCTTGGCCGATTGCGAACCAAGCGCTTGAACACGCTTGCGGTTGATCATCACCTGCGGATTGCTGAGGCTCTGCTCCTGGTCCGAGCCAAGGCAAGTACCCTGGGGCAGACGGCAAATGCCGGCGAAAATATTCGCCGGCTCCAGTTGCTGCCCGGAGACTGGCGGGACCAGAATGCCTCTCACCAGAAAGTGTGAGACATCCTGATGCTTAGCCCGCGCCGGATGCTTAATGCCGCACTGAACCATGCGGGTCGATGACGTACTTGTATGCAGAACCCGCGTCGAACTCTTTGTACGCGGCGGGCGCGTCTTCGAGCTTGATGAACTTAGTGTTCATCATCGGCGAAAGGTAAGGCATGCGATCGTTCAGTATCGCCCGCATTAACGCGTGGTTGTAGTTGGCCGTCGGAGATTGACCAGCCGACATTCGCGGCGACTTGATCCAGGCGTTGGACCATTCCAGATCCATATGGCCTTTCTTGGCTTTCGGGTCTTTCGAGATCGGGTTTGCGCAGTACACACCGACCGTACTGGTCATTCCGCCGAAGCGGACATATTTGAGCATTGCGTTGGTAACAGCGCTCTCCACGATCTTGTCAGCCTCCGCGCCAAACCCGCGGCAGTCCACACCAACATAGTCGATGACGCGATCCACCTCCCTGTGCCCGGTAATGCGTTCGAGATGCTCCTCGATCGGCACGCCGTCGGAAAGGTTGATGGTTTCCACGCCGTGTGGCTTGAGAAGGTCCAGCCGCTCTTGAATGTAATCGGCAACGATGATGGCGCCTGCACCCAGAAGTCTGGCGCAGGCGGCACCCGCTCTGCCGACCGGCCCGGCACCGAAGATCAGGATGTTTTCGCCGACGACGTAGGCCGGCGCGGCTGGCCAGTCTGGGCCAGCGAACCCATGGAAAGCTGTGGGTAATACGTCAGAGAGAAGGGTCAGGTCGCGGATTTTTTCCATGGCGGCATCCTTGTCAGAGAAGCGAAGGAGATTGAAATCCGCATACGGTACGAAGAGATAATCACCTTGCCCCCCCGTCCAGCCACCGAGGTTGAACCCGTAGGCTCCGCAGTCGATTTCGGGGTTGGTGTTCTCGCATACATCGGAGCGCATATGCTTGCAGTTGTAGCAACGCCCACACCCCACATTGAAGGGAACGGAAACGATGTCGCCCTTCTTCACGACTTCGACGTCTGATCCCACTTCGATCACTTCGCCGGTCATTTCATGGCCCATGGTCATTCCCTTGGGAACAGCAAACGAACCGCGATAAATGTGAAGGTCGCTGCCACAGATATTTGTGGTAACTATTTTGAGGATAGCGCCATGGGGTGCGCTTTTCCCTTGAGGGGTTATCAGCTCTGGAAATTTGAAGGTGTTGACCTTCATTTCCAAGGGCTTCTCGAAAGTCACGATTCGGTTACCGGTCGGAGTCATTTCGTCACCTCTGTGCGTTAATGTTTCCATCTTCTAAATCGAAGTGGGAAACGAAATTTACCGCTGTCAAGAAGAACGATCGTGGTATTGCCTAGCCGTTGGCCGCGTCTCCTTCTGCGGTCTTGACAGCATCGGATCAAGCTCAGAAGTGGTCAAACTGGAATAATCTATGTGCAGATAGGCACGATCTATCTACGCGGGATCGTCGAGCCGTGCTCGTCTCCTAGCCGGGAGAGGGCAACGATCATCGCTACATCGCGCCTCCTAGCTTGATCTAGGAACAGTCAGCTCGACCCAGCGAGACATGAGGAGGCCGCATGCAGCAGGTACTCCTGCCCCCCCGAGTTGCCCCTGGACCTAGTGGCCTTCGATGGGTTGCTCAGCACGTGGCGCCTGTTAGCGGCGCACACGGCATGCCTGCAATCTTCGCCTGGTTGAAGCAATACAGAGTTGCTCTTCAAGACTCGCTATTTCAGGGGGCTTTGAGATGAGTCTGCTTTGGGCTGGAACCGACGATGGATCGATATAACGGATTGAAGAGTGGTGGCGAGTTCGGGGGTGTGCACCATTTCGAGCAATGCACGCGATGACGGTGCCTCGAACGCATTTTTCCCAGCAACGAATCCGACATTTGAGTGCGACATTGGTCCATTGATTGCGATTGCGTGGAGATTTGGAATGTGCGCGAGTTGGCCGGCGAGAGATTGCGGAAGAACTGCCGAATATTTTCCTGTCGCCACGTGTGCCGATAGCACGTCAATTGAATCAGTGCGAATAGTCTGCGCGGTACATTGCATCAGCCTATCTTGAATGGGTTCAGGTACTGCCGAGTTCAGCACGCAGAGTTGTCTATTGAGAACATGGTCCCACGTTGTGCTTCGGGGTTGCTGTGTTCTCGCGGCGTGAAAAAGGAAAATGCGTTCACGGTACAGAAGGTGAGTATCGAAGTCTTCCCCTGGGATATCCTCCAAATGCATGAGTGCGATATCCAAATTGTTTTCTCGAATCGCCTGTAGCAGGGAAGAAGCGCCGGAAACCAGAACTGATTGTTGAAGTAAGGGTGTTTTTTCAGCAAGGGCGATGCTTAATGTGGGCGCTACACCGGCAGTTCCTGGGAGTATCCCTAGCCGGAATTGCCCCTCTATACCTCGCCGTAGTGCGGAGAGTTCTCGCTCCAGCCCTTTGCAGTCGTCATACATCTGCTGAGCCCAAGACAGTACGCGCATCCCTTCAGAAGTGAGGCCGTCATAGCGTCGGCCATGACGCACGATCTCGACACCCATGTCTTCCTCCAATTGCTTAATGCCCGCGGAGAGTGTCGGCTGAGAAACATTGCAGCTTTTGGCCGCGTTGCCAAAATGGCCTTCACGGTGCAAAGCAAGCAAGTATTCAAAGTTTCTTACGATCATATATTTTCTTCTGATAAAGTTGATTGGATTTTATACTTTCACGAAAAACCCTGCGCACGCTTCGATCCGCGTCCAACCTTGGGCACGTAGCTGGCACGCATGAAAGGCTGCCGCGCGCAGTGTCCATACAGTAGGTTCGACTCGTCATCGACGGTCAGCACCACAACGCACGGGACAGCCAATAGCGCGAACACAGGTGCTTTGCGCTGTGGGCGAGTCGTCCTCATGTAGCTTAGGGAAACTTATATGGACGCCTCCCGAAGCTCAATGGGGTAGTCATGCTGACGTATAGGTAGGAGCAGTCTTATATCCGGCCTGTTTGTGCAGGCCGACAAGCCTACTGGCCCTGATGGAATCCGCTGACGAGGCCCTCATCTGAAAATCGAGCTGATGGTGTGCCCATAGCTCATATTCCCTACCAGGTTTACCTCGTCACGGTCTGACCTATTTCGCCATCACGTATCTACCGCGTGCGCTCCTTGTGAAGCCTTTTGTCTATAAGCTTTTTCAATGCCCTACAGGGCATGCCGTAAAGAGTTCTGCGCGATATCGGGAGCCTTTGACCAGCACAGCCCAAACGGTTCTCGCGAGTTTATTGGCAACTGCGGCCACCACCACGTTATACGGTCGCCTGGCAAGCAAGCGCTCAACCCACTCAGACTTCTGCCCCCTGGCAATGATTGAGCGGGCACCATGCATAAACAGTGTTCGCAGATAGGTGTCACCGCGCTTGCTCAGCCCCAGTTGCCGAACTCGACCACCTGTGCCTGTCTGTCGAGGAACCAGTCCCACCCAAGCGGCAAACTGCCGACCGGAGCGAAAGGTTTTGGCATCGCCCAGCGAGGCAACTGCGGCTGTGGCCGTCAACAAGCCTACTCCGGGGATTTCTGCAATTTTTTGACAATCGAGACGCTCACGCATGCAGTGTTTCAAACGGAGTTCAATCGCTTGGATTTCTTCGTCCAGCCGGATTACCCGTGCCCACTGCTCGCGCAGACTTTCCAACAGCACATGGGGTACTTGATTTTCCGCATCGACGAAGGCGTTAGGCACCGCCTTGGTCAGCGGGGTGTAGCCTTCCGGCAACACAATCCCGAACTCATAGAACAAGCCGCGCAATGCATTGCTTTGCATAATGCGAAATTTCAGCAGTTGAGCGCGGATGCGGTGCAGCGAGAGGATGGCCTGCTGATCAGCTTGTTTGATTGCGACTTGGTGGGCGTCGGGCTGCTGCACTGCTGTCCATATCGCTTGGGCATCAGCCGCATCGGTCTTGTTCCTGAGTACGAATGGGCGTACCGAGCGAGGAGCCAGTAAGCGCACCTCATGCCCCAACTGCTGAAGCTGGCGCGCCCACCAGTGCGCACTGCCACAAGCCTCCATCGCTACCAAGTAGGGCTGACGCTCGGCGAAAAACGCCAAAACCTCTTCACGCCGCAGCTTGAAACGTTCGATTTTTCCGGAGCGCTGATCGACGGTATGCAGTTGGAAAACCTTCTTGGCGATGTCCATACCAATCACACTCTGTTTCATGGTGGATCCTCCTGTTAGAGGTGTTCTTGCTGTTCACACGCGTTACTTTGACACTTGTATATCGGGGCCGCGAGATCCGCTTGTCGTGCACAGTGCGGCGGTCGGCCCGCTGCCGGGGGGAGGCGTCCATACCATCTGAAGAAGACTTCCAGATTTTGGCAAAATACCCGGATTCCACCCGCTGAGTTTCCCCATGAAGCAGATGACCTTCGCTGACGCCGAGTACGCCGGTAAGCGCAAACAAACCCGCAAAGAGTTGTTCCTGATCGAGATGGATCGGGTGGTGCCGTGGAAGGGTTTGATTGCCTTGATCGAGCCGCATTATCCCAAGGGTGAAGGCGGTCGTCCGGCCTATCCGCTGATGGCGATGCTGCGCGTGCACCTGATGCAAAACTGGTTCGGTTACAGCGATCCAGCGATGGAAGAGGCGCTGTACGAGACCACCATCTTGCGCCAGTTCGCGGGGCTGAGCTTGGAGCGTATCCCCGATGAAACCACCATCCTCAACTTCCGTCGTTTGCTGGAGAAGCACGAACTAGCCGCCGGCATCTTGGCTGTCATCAATGGCTATCTGGGCGACCGAGGGCTGTCGCTGCGCCAAGGCACGATCGTCGATGCCACGCTGATCAATGCGCCGAGTTCGACCAAGAACAAGGACGGTAAGCGCGACCCGGAAATGCATCAGACCAAGAAGGGTAACCAGTACTGTGTGTCACGAACACAGGTCGTATGACCTGTGATGCTGTACCGAAGATGGAAGTAGGCCTTCCGAAGTCGGCTTGCAGGAGCAGGCTTCAAACCACCCGGTGCTGCTGCATCCAAAAGGTGCGGTGGTGAGCAACCGAGGAAAAGTCATCCCATGATGATGGCAGGTGAGTATGGAGAAGATGAGCGAAAGCAAACCGTCCGATGACGCATCGTTATTCCCTAAAGTGCTGTCGAAACTGAGGTTGAGTACTGGCTTCAGGACGAGTTGGGGCGTTACCTGCTTACGGCCCCAGTGGCAGCCGGTGTAAAGGCGGCATGATCTCCATACAGGCTTGGGTACGGAACGTGAGAACCTTGTTCCAGATGCAAAGGAAAATGACAAATGGCTAAAACCATGAGGAAGAATACCAATGCTGGAATGAGGGGCGGAGCCTCCTGTAGTAGTGATGAAGCCTTTGTAATGAAGGCGGAGCGAAGGGGAGGCGTTATCCTGTCAACGAACGCTGTCAACCTCAGGGGATGAGTGGCGTGAGTTCGAACAAACCTTACAACATAGCGCGTGATATGGGAGGCCTATCAGCAGGTCAGAACCAACCGGGGAGCTGCTGGAATCGACGATGAGACCATTGCCGATTTTGAGCGGAACCTGCCGAAGAATCTTTACAAGCTATGGAATCGAATGTCGTCGGGGTCTTATTTCCCGCCGCCGGTCAAGGTTGTTGAGATACCGAAGGCATCGGGGGGTATACGCAGGCTGGGAGTGCCTACGGTCAGCGACCGTATCGCACAAACTGTAGTCAAACTCCTCATCGAGCCGAAGCTGGATGCGCTTTTCCATCCGGACTCATATGGATACCGACCAGGGCGTTCAGCCAAACAGGCCATAGCGATCACACGCGAGCGCTGCTGGCGATACGACTGGGTGGTGGAGTTTGATATCAAGGCGGCTTTTGATCACATTGATCATGAACTGCTGATGAAAGCGGTGCGAACCCATATCAAAGAGGACTGGATACTGCTGTACATCGAACGATGGCTGGTTGCTCCGTTCGAGGCAGCAGATGGCGTTCGCATTCAACGCGAACGTGGCACCCCGCAAGGCGGCGTGATCAGTCCCATGCTGATGAATCTGTTCATGCATTACACCTTTGACGCTTGGATGCAACGAAACAGCCCAAACTGTCCTTTTGCCCGGTACGCCGATGATGCGGTAGTGCATTGTCGTAGCGAGAGGCAGGCAGAACACGTGATGCGTTCAATCGCTTCACGTCTAGCAGTTTGTGGTCTCACGATGCATCCCGAGAAATCGAAAATCGTGTACTGCAAGGACAGCAATCGACGCGCGGAGTATCCGCATGTGAGCTTTACCTTCCTTGGTTTCACTTTTAGACCCAGGAAGGCAATCGGCCAACAGAACAACCTTTTCACCAGCTTCCTGCCGGGAGTCAGTGCGCAAGCGTTGAAGCGGATGCGGCGAGCAGTGCGCGAGTGGCGGGTCAACCGCCAAACTCACGTGACGCTGGCTGCTGTGGCTCGGCTTTACAACCCAGTGATACAAGGTTGGTGGCAGTATTATGGCGCGTTCTATCGGACGGCCATGCTTGGCATCTTTCGACATATCGATAGCGCACTCAAGCGTTGGGCCGGTCGTAAGTACAAAATACTTCACGGGCGCAAGCGGCGCATATCTCAATGACCTTGCCCCTGTTCCACGA
>NZ_DDCI01000001.1:0-88251 GCF_002335265.1 Cupriavidus sp. UBA2010 | reverse complement strand
ATCGAATCTCGTGCTCACGCACACCTGGCGGAAGTGCTGAAGCCGCTCGGCTACCGTAGCGGACATTTCGGCAAGAGCCACCTGGGCGATCGCAACGAAAACCTGCCCACGGCGCATGGCTTCGATGAGTTCTTCGGCAATCTCTACCACCTCAACGTGGAAGAGCAACCCGAGTACCACGACTACAAGAACTACGCGAACGACTACCCCGGCGGGCCCAAGGCATTTGCCCAGAAGTTCGCGCCGCGCGGTGTTCTGCACACCTTCGCCACGGGCAACGACGACACCACCGTGGACCCGCGCTTCGGGCCGGTGGGCCGGCAGACGATCGAAGACACCGGACCGCTGACGATGAAGCGGATGGAGGACTTCGACGCGGCGGAAGTCATTCCCAAGGCCATCAACTTCATGCAGAAGGCCAAACAGGATGGCAAGCCGTTCTTCGTCTGGCTCAACACGAGCCGCATGCACCTCTACACGCACCTCAACGATAAATGGCGCTATGCCGCGGCCAAGTACACCCATGAGGACGACCTGCATGGCAGCGGCATGCTTCAGCACGACCACGACGTCGGGCTGGTCCTGGACTACCTCAAGCGTAGCGGCCTGGAGAACAACACCATCGTCTGGTACTCAACCGACAACGGTCCGGAACACTCGTCCTGGCCGCACGGCGCGACGACGCCCTTCCGCGGCGAGAAGATGACGACGTATGAGGGTGGCGTGCGCGTGGTTTCCATGGTCCGCTGGCCTGGGGTGATCAAGCCGGGTCAGATCAAGAACGGCATCCAGGCGCACCAGGACATGTTCACGACCTTTGCAGCCGTAGCCGGCGATCCGGACGTCGTCGAGCAGATGAAGCACGAGAGGAAGCAGTACATCGATGGCGTCAACAACATCGACTACTGGACCGGAAAATCTCCGGAAAGCGCGCGCAAGGACTTTCTCTACTACTACGAAAGCAAGCTGGCGGCCGTGCGCATGGGGCCATGGAAATTCCACTTCTCCTTGAAGGAGGACTATTACAGCGACCTGCGCCCGCGGACTATCACCATGCTCTTCAACCTGCGCAGCGACCCATTCGAAAGCTATGACAGCAAGGATTCGTACGGCCACCTGGTACAGAAGGCCGCCTGGATGTCGGGACCGCTCGGGGAACTGATCGGCAATCACCTGAAGTCATTGGCCGAGTATCCCCCCGTCCAGGCCGCCAAGTCGTTCGACCGCTCAAACATGGTCCAGGAGTTCCTGCAGCAAAGGCGGCAGCAGCCTGCCGCACAGCGATAGGAGCCCCGCATGGAGTTCAGTCGTCAACCGGCTCGACGCCTGAGTCGCCGCGCCACCGTGGTCGCCCTGGCGGTGTGCGCGGCCGCCGCCGGCGGTGGGCTGACCTGGTGGCTTGCACGCTCCTCCACGCAAGCAACGCCCACGATGATCAAGGCAGGCGATGGTGTGAGCGCGCCGCTGGGCATGGTCCACATACCCGGCGGCGAATTCCTGATGGGCAGCGACAGCAAGATGGCACAGCCCAACGAAAAGCCTGCGCACAAGGTCCGCGTGCACGGCTTCTGGATGGACCAGCACCATGTCACCAATGCCGAGTTCCGCAAGTTCGTTGCGGCCACCGGCTACATCACTACCGCCGAGAAAACACCGGACTGGGAAACCCTGAAAGTACAACTACCGCCAGACACGCCGCGCCCTCCAGATAGTGCGATGGTTCCGGGCGGCATGGTGTTCGTCGGCACATCACAGCCGGTTCCGCTGCAGGATTACTCTCGCTGGTGGCGCTTCGTGCCGGGTGCCGACTGGCGTCACCCGGGCGGCCCGGGAACTTCGATCGAGGACAAGGACGACCACCCGGTGGTGCAAGTGTCCTTTGAGGATGCCCTGGCCTATGCGAAATGGGTGGGCAAGCGCTTGCCGACAGAAGCCGAGTGGGAGTTCGCCGCGCGCGGCGGCCTGGAGCAGGCCACCTACGCGTGGGGCGAGACTTTTGCGCCGGACGGCAAGCAGATGGCCAACGTCTGGCAGGGACAGCAGGCTCAACCGTTCCCCGTGGTCAGTCCGAAGGCTGGCGGTGCGCTGGGCACCAGCCCCGCCGGCACGTTTCCGGCGAATGGCTATGGCCTTCAAGACATGACCGGCAACGCCTGGCAGTGGGTGGCCGACTGGTATCGGGTGGACCAGTTCCAGCGAGAGGCTGCCTTCGGCCGGGTAATCGAGAATCCCTCGGGCCCCACCGCCGCATGGGACCCGACCGAGCCGGGTGTACCCGCTGCGGTGCCAAGGCGGGTCACCCGCGGTGGGTCCTTTCTCTGCAACGAAGACTACTGCCTGAGCTATCGGCCCAGCGCCAGACGCGGCACGGACCCGTACAACAGCATGTCGCATCTTGGCTTCCGGCTGGTGATGGATGACAGCCGCTGGGATGCGGTGCGCCAACGCTAGCGTCCGTCAAGAGACCGCCCCCAACAACAATCCAAGGAGCCCCCATGAGCGAGCGAGCCAAGTTTCGCCGAATGCAGGACAGCACCCCCGAAGACTGGGCAATCATCAGGCCCCAGGCCGCGCAATTCTCCGCAGGGTTAGCCGACCGGGTGCTCGCGCACCTGAAACTGCTGCAGGGCGACCATGGCGGCTTTCCGATTGATCGCTACTGCCATTGCCTGCAGACCGCGACACTCGCGTTGAAGGACGGACGCGACGAAGAGTACGTCGTCTGCGCCCTGCTCCACGATATCGGCGATACGCTGGGCTCGCACAACCACCCGGAGGTTGCGGCAGCCATCCTGAAGCCATTCGTCAGCCAGGCCAATCTCTGGATGGTGGAACACCACGGCATTTTCCAGGGGCACAACTTCTTTCACCACGTTGGCCTCGATCGCAACCTGCGCGACCAATTCAAGGGCCATCCCCACTATCAACGAACCGCGGAGTTCATCGAGCGGTACGACAGCCCGGCCTTCGATCCCGACGCGGAGACATACCCGATCAATGTTTTCGAACCCATGGTACGGCGGCTTTTCGCCGCACCGAAACGATCGCTGTACAAGGCAAATCCAAATGCAACGTAGGCCATAGCCAACGCCGTTATCACAGATGGGGAGGAGACAAAATGACAGACAGTAGCAAGACCCTCGATGTAAAGCGCTTCATCGACGCACAGCGGTTCTCACCGTATCAATGGCTCATCCTGGTGGTCTGCTTCCTGACTATCGCTATCGATACCTACGACGCCTTCGCAGTCGGCTTCGTTGTCCCGGTATTGATACAGGAGTGGCATCTGGACAAGGCGGTCTTCGGCCCCGTGATGAGCGCGTCGATCTTCGGCATGGCGATCGGCGCCTTACTGGCCGGCCCACTGTTCGACCGGACGACACCAAAGACGGTAATGGTTGCCTCCATGGTCATGTTCGGCCTTTGCAGCCTTGGCAGCACGTTTGCCGGCACACCATTGTCGTTGGGCATTTGGCGCTTCCTGACCGGCATCGGCATCGGTGCAGCAGTTCCCGGAGCCACGACGCTTGTCTACGAGTACGCCCCGGCCCGGCGAAGCGGGCTGCTCGTCAACACCATGGCCTGCGGTGGAATGCTCGGCGCCGCAGCATGCGGAATGACAGCGGGCATGCTGATTCCTGCCTATGGCTGGAAAAGCCTGTTCATGGTGGGTGCCGTCATTCCAATCATGCTGGCCGCGGTCGTCCATTTCACCATGCCCGAGCCATTGCGCTTCATGGTGATGCGCCAATGGCCTGCCGATCGGATTGCCGCGGTACTGCGTCGCATTGCGCCTGCTCATGATTTCGAGGGTGTACGGTTCGCCTTTTCCGAAGAGCAGGCGAAGAGCGCCGGAACAGGCATGGCCGTCATGCTGACGAAGCCACTGTGTACAGGAACACTCGCGCTATGGGTCACCTACTTCGCCGGTACGTTCGCCTACTACCTGTTGATGGGCTGGATGCCCACGCTGATTCAAGAGTCTGGCGCGACGTTGCGACAGGCAACGCTTGCCACCAGTCTGCTCGCCTTGGGTGGAATCATTGGCGCGTTCTGTGTCGGCTGGCTTATGGACCGCTTTGAGCGCAACAGCGTGGTTGCGCTGGCCTTCGCCGTTGGCGGCGTGTCGGTATGGTTGATCGGGCAGCAGGCTCACAACCCTGTGTGGCTCACTGCCAGCATCATCGTGGCGGGCATGGGACTGAACGGCGCCATGTTCTCGATGGGCGCACTGGCTGCCGCGTTCTATCCGACCCACGGTCGCTCGTCAGGCATCGCCTGGATGTACGGAATCGGCCGCATCGGCGGCATCCTGGGGCCGATCACCGGTGGCATTCTGCTGCGTACCAACGGTGCCGAAGCTTTCTTCGCAGTCGTAGCTACCACCATCCTGATCCCCACGCTGGCGCTCTGGGCAAAGCGCTGGGCCCAATCGGGCGTAAGGGAACAGCAGACGCTGCAGGATGATGTGAAGGCCGGCTGAGGCCAGAATTACTGTTGGGATTCCGCGTTCTCACCGCTTCTTCCAGTGCTGCGGTAAGAACGCATCCCAGTGTTGGCTGCAAGTCTGCTTCGACGAGGTTCGAATATGGAGAATCTTCTCGACCACGGTTCGACCTGGAGCACGACTGAAGATACCGACGCGGAGCAAGGCCGCCGGCACTACCTCGACTTGACGAAGGTAGACATGCCGTCAATCACGTCCCTTGCGGAAGACAATGCCAGCGCGATGGCCGCATGCGGCGCGTCTGAAAAATGCTGGATCATGGGAGGCAAGCGCCTGCGGGACCCCATTCCTGTGCTGACTTGCGTGATCGTTACGGTCGCGAGGAAGCCTGACTGGACCAAGTCTCCACCGGGGCCTTCGCCGGGCGCGTGACGCACCGTTGCCGATACCCTGAAGCCTTTGTAAATCGCGTTATTCTGAGACATCTGAGTCTCCTTTCGTGACCGAGCATACGCGGATAACCTTGATGTGTCCGATTTACTTTCGGCGACAAGGTGGCAATGTCATCGCGAGCCTTTGCCTCTCCATCGTCAAAGACGATCGTGGGAATGTACGCTGAGAAGATCAGCTCTGACGGGCCGGCGATCCGTATGAGTGATCAAGTCGCGTACTACATTTCCCATCGTGCAGACCAACTGGTTCGGACACGGTGTTGCTCGCCCTCGATCAACACTTCGAATTCACCGATCGTGACGCGTCTTCGCATATCAGCCCCCCCTCTCGGCCGACGTTCATTGATCCGGTGCAAGAATGGCGTTCACAGCTCGCCCTGCCAGATCCGTCACGAGGTAAGCCGAGTGTCTGGAGTAAGGCCCGCCAAAGACTCTAACTCGCTCGCCAATCGACGCGACGCCTGGCAGCCTAATGGGCCCTTCCGGTTCCGGCGAAAGCCTGACTTGCTTGGCTACTTGGGGAGTGGGCGAACGACGGCCGCCACGTGGCATCTTGCATGAATGTTCCAGAAATCCCACGGGTAACTTCTGGAGCCACTAGTCCCAAGACGTCATCGAGGGGGAAAACCCGGAAACGATTAATGGGCAAACCAGAAGTACTTTGCTTCTGAAATGCCTCTTCCAAGAGTATAGGGGCGAGATGCGCACCGTCCCAACCCGCTTACAACTTGGTCAGACAGGCGCTGTGCCCGCCAGCACGGCCCGCTCGCCCGCTTCTGCCTCCACACTACATTGGAATGTCAAAGCCGATCCCGTGGCCGACACCAACTCCGCCACCATATTGGCATAGGGTCAGAAATGAACCGGCATCGGTATACTGCGAACCTACCCTATGAGATCCCGGATCCCAGCACAGACTTGCTGTTGATTTTCAAAGCTGCAAAGATTGCAAGACAGTCCGATTTTTCCGAGCGCCTGACGCTCACGCCGAATCGCTTCCATCGCCTCGTCGGCGAGCAATGTCGCATGTTCCGTCGCAGCGGGAACAGCCTGCACCACGAGTTCGCGCCATGCGTGGTCGTGATGGCGGATACTAGCGGCATTGGCAAGACCATGCCACAAGCCAGTACGTCCAGATCGACGCACCAGCCAAACACGTCTCCGACAGGATCGCAATCGATCTACATGTCAATCCAAACAACGTGGCAGCGATCGAGCCCAACCGCGGCGCACGACTGCCAGGTATGGCCCATCGATCCCTTTCCCCCGCCCCACCTTTATCGACGCCGCGACCGCATCGAAGCGGGCACCTCAAGACGGTAGTTCCCAGGACATAGCACTCCTGAATCGCGCCTCACACAACCGCATCATCTCAATCCACGTACGCGGATCAACGCCACACCATCTTGAGTCGGACAGCGTCCAGATTTGAGCGGCAGAGTTTCATTGACTACAGCAGGAAAGCCCCGTATAACTAACTGAGCAGGATCTTCAAGCAGCCACGCCACCTGGATTGATTTGCCCGCCTCAACGGGACCCTCTTCAATGCCGTCTCCTTGATCTTCTCGCTGCGCCGCACTTATTGGGGCGTAGATTGCGCGAGACAACGACGGAGACGAGCACATCCCTGATTCGAATCAATGGTGCATGACCCCTCGCATCCAGCGCGATGCGAGCGAGTTCACGCGCCATCCCGCTCCGGTACGCGCTTGCTTCCTTTCTGTTCCGCCACGCCTCGTCCGGAGTTACTGAACCGGCAGACCGTGGAAAGAGGCCAATCATCTGCGGGAGAAGCCTGTGTTGGCAGTCTACTTTTCCAGTTTCGCATTGCTTGTTCTCTCGCAACTATTTGAGTGGCACCGACGACGAAGCGAGACACCGAGTCGAGCGCTCTACTGGGTCAGCACGTTTAGCTACTCCACATCATTGCTGGTGATGGTATTCGCTGCCGCCACGATCGTCATAGGCAGCTAGGACAGATGCTATTTGAGGAACGTCTACCATGCCGGCACGAATGAGATGGCTGTGCCAAGGATATCGAGGTATGTACATACATGTCGCGGCATTCGAGGAACCCAGCGAGCCTACTCGAACGTGCGCCCCCGGGCCGAAATGGCGCTACAGGATGGCTATCCGATACACGGCAGACAGGGACGATCGGATATTTTTCGAATCCTTCGACGAAGAGGATGACTACTACACGCGCAGGGCGGCGGAGCAGGCAGCGCTTCACTATGGCAGGTTCGCGGTCGATCTTATTTATGGCATGGCTTGATGAAGCGCCGCGTCTCACCATGAAGAGCGACAAGACTGATTCCATGCGCCGTTCGCAGCGACGCGCGACCATCAATCGCCAGCCACCTGCATTCGGATTGAAGGCACGAGACAGTCTGACAAGGCGATGGCGGGCACTCTCAAGCATTGATGCAGCACCTGAAC
Organism: Cupriavidus sp. UBA2010; assembly: GCF_002335265.1. Classification (NCBI taxonomy): domain Bacteria; kingdom Pseudomonadati; phylum Pseudomonadota; class Betaproteobacteria; order Burkholderiales; family Burkholderiaceae; genus Cupriavidus; species Cupriavidus sp. UBA2010. The sequence goes on along the minus strand of NZ_DDCI01000001.1, from coordinate 80,913 downwards.
GCCGTCACAGAAAGTGCGTGCCGGACCGTACCACACGTGGAGCGACATAATGGACAACTACCCTACTGCAAACTGCAAGGGCTTTGATATCTACCCGTTGGTCTACAAATTCGACTCGCCTCGCGAATGGCACGAGCGTCGGCCAGACCGCACATACAGCGCATCCGTGGTCATCTGTCGGGAAGGTGAGCCACCGAGCGGAAAGAGCGCGCGCGTGTTTCACGTTCCAGACATGCAATGGGCTGACTTGGGCCTGGCAAAGCGTGCGGCCGTACGACACGGCGAGCACATCATCGATGGCCAGGTCGTAGGTGAGTCGCTAGCTGGCCTCTGATCGAAACGCTCATTGCGCCGCGCAAAAACAGCGCCATGCGTCCTTCCAGAGAAGGCGTCATCGAGCGTGCCCTGACCAAAGGCGCCAGGCTCATCATTCCTACGCCGCATCCTGGACCGCAAAACCTACGATGGCACTCCTCAGAGCAGCACTGCTTGGCATGATGCTGGCAACAGCGTGCTCCGCACATGCAATACGTTGCGAAGGCAGTGGCAAGACGCTTTACACCCAGGAATTGGCGTGCCCAGATGGCTACGGAATCGTTGACGGCTCGCACCAAGGCAGCGTATCGGTGCTTGGAAAGAGCGAGCACGTGCGGGAAAACGAAGCGAGCTTCCTGTCTGACCGCATCTTGGAGCGAGAGACGATGCGCAGTCACGAAGCCAGAATCAAGATGGCATCGGGCGTAGATCAATCCCGCGCTGAAGCGTGCGAAGCCTTGGGTTATCAAGCGCGATCTGTTGATGCGGCGATGGAGCAACCGAACGATCCGCACGCACTCAATGCCTTGCGCAAGCTCCAGCGGAACATCCGGGAAGAGCAGCAACGAAACGATTGCTAGTACTGTTGGGCACACAACGCTACGCCCGCCGCAGTGGACATTGCCTGGCAAGCTCGCCTCTGCCCGGCAAGGATTGCATAAAAGTGGTACGATGCGCTGCCGTCGATGATATTCGACGCATGCGCCGCCAGCACGACATCATCACTAGAAGAGCGTCATCGGCCACCCGGGTGTACTCCGGGTCTTCGAGGCAACTACTGCCCGTAACCATATCCGACCGGCGGCACGTCCGCTCCGCAACACAGCGCATGTACACAACGTCGCTGGCTTGCGCAAGTCAGGTCAATGTTGCACCCGTCGCCACCCGCCTCAGCACGCGCATCGACGACGCAACCTATTTCTCCTCAATAGGGCCACCATCAGGATTGGTGGTTACGACGAACCCCGATCGACCTGCTATTGCCTCGCAGCGGCGTCGACTCGAAACCGAGAACAATTTGAATCACGATTCCACGCCCTTCACCGTTTCCGTTTACCCAATTCAGCAAGAACCAGGTATTTGGTTCGCAAGCTACATGATCTCCGAGTATCGGGACGGCGCCGAACGCGTAGTCGCAAACGTTTCGATGCGCCACGCCACCCATGGCTCGGAAGCCAAGGCCAAGCAGGCGGCCCGCAACGCTGGTGACGGCGCTGTTGCCCACATGGACCGCAGTCGTTTGAACGGCGCCCTACGAACCTCCCTACGCTATTCGCGTAACCCCGCCTGACACTACGGAGCAATACATGGCTAAAGAAGAATTGGTGGAATTTGGCGGAAAGGTCTCGGAAGTGCTTCCGGACAACCGCTTTCGCGTCATCCTTGAGAACGGGTTCGAGGTGTGGGCCTATTCCTCGGGTCGCCTCAAAAAGAATCGCATACGTGTTCTCGCAGGGGACCGCGTTACGCTTGAGATGTCGCCATACGACCTTACGAAAGGACGTATCAACTATCGCCACAAGTCTTGATTGCGAGTTGGAGACGGGCTCACCAGGCTGTAGAGCCTCTGTCGATCGTACTGGCTGTCGGGATTAGGCAATAGCGGCGGCGTGGCATACCGGAGCGAACTCCACGTACAACGGCCGCGCCGTCAGGATTTGCGATGGTTCGTCGGATCGAAGGATTTCCGCGCTTTGATCTGGCCATCACGGTCGTGAATAAAGAGTTTGACCCCGTCCTGCTTTGCGGCGTCTGTGGCAGCAGCAATTGCCTCAGCTTCTGTCGGAAACAGAACAGTGGCGCCGTTCGGCCCCTCCACGACCACAATCCAACCTCGGTCGTCATCCGGCATGACGTGGATATTTCGAGAAGCCATGATTGCCCCCAGGTTGATGGCGCTGTAATGACAGTCTCGCGTAGCCAAGTGCGTCTCCGCAATCAGGCGCTGTCCCACGACGGGTAACGCACCTCTGTTGCGCATAGTCAGCTGACCGTCCACGACGTTTCGGGCAATCCAGCGCAAACCAACTATGCTTGTCTTGTTAGCAGACAGGTGAGAATGGTGAAATGATGATCGAACCCATCCTGCTGGTCGCCACGCGCGTTGCGACATTCGATGGGCAGCAGGCACTGACCAATGCCACCGGTTTTTTCTTCGAGCGAGACAATCGCCTGTTTGTTGTGACAAGCCGGCATGTGCTGTTCGATGAGCCAAGCAAGCACTTCCCTGACCGGATCGAGATCGAGTTGCATGTCAATCCGGAGAACATGGCGGAGTCCATCGGCTTCTCCATTCTGCTGTATCGCGACGGCAAGAGTGTCTGGCGCGATGGGCTCGATACCGCCGGTGGGATTGACGTGGGCGTGATCGAACTCGACCGCGCTGCGTTGCCGCCAGAGATGGTCTATCGGGCCTTTACGCCCGCTCACCTGCATAGGCCGCACGACCTCATCGAAGCGGGTACTTCGCTACTGATTGTTGGCTTCCCGCTGGGCTTTCATGACACGCTTCACCATTTGCCCGTGGTACGGCAGGCGGTCATCGCCTCCTCATTCGGCATGCGCTTTAAGGGGAAGGGCTACTTCCTGACCGATGCCCGGACGCATCGCGGTACCAGCGGCGCACCGGTCGTCACGCGCATCCTTAGTACCGATGCCGGCACCCACGCGCTGCCATGGATGCTGCTCGGCATTCATTCGGCGCGCCTGGACGTGAGCTCGCGGGACTTCGAACTAGACGAAGCCCTAGGTCTGAACTCCGCCTGGTACGCCGATATCTTGCTGCCGCTCACGGAGAAATGACTCCCAGGCTCAAACTGGCAGCATCAGCATCATTCGTTGCAGACGGCAGTACTTGCCACAGCAGGGATAGCGCATGGAAAGGCGAATGGCAAAACACCCTGGGATTGCGCGGTGGGACGTTGACGTGTCCTACACGTCGGCCCACGTGAACATGGTGCCAGCGTCGATTATTTGGATAGCATAGGCTCGCGCGACAACCATCGCCTCGCCATCAGAACGGAATATGCCAGGAGCGACAAGGTAGTCCGTTCTTCGATCGAAGATGTTGGCCGGGGAGCTGGAACCATATATCCGAACCTCACCAGTCCACTGCGCTCGCTCTTTGGATGCGGCGGAGACTTCGTAGCCGAAGTCTCCATGCCGATGAATCGGACCCACCCTCGCGTCGACCCAACGCATGCCAGCTCTTTCAGCCTTCTGCGATGCCTCTTGCGCTGTTCGATAGGCATCGGGACCAAGATCGATCACATGATCAATTGCCGCATCGGCTTGATGCTCCGTCACAATCAGACGGGGGTTGTACTCGCCACTGGCAAGCAATTGCGGATTGCAGTTGATGATGTGCCGCCTGTAGGTGGTAGCCATTTCAAACTCCCAAGTTAGCGCAAGCCTAGCATGGCGAAAGAACGCCCCATCATCTTTAATCAGACCCATGGTGCACGCCATCCTCGACTACCGCCAGAACGCAGACCCAGCCGATCGTGAAGCCTCAGTCGAAGGCTAGCGAGCCAGGAAACCAGCGGAGCTTGATCGTGCCCAACCTGATTCTCGTCGGGATGAGAACTTGGTAGCGCAGTGTAAGACTAGACCGGATTCTTGTCGATTCGAAGCAATGCTTCGTCCATTGCGTCGATCGCCGCAAGCTCGCGGGTAGGATAGCTGCTTCCATGGCTGCTAAATGTCGTGCGGCCGTCGATGGTATAGGTCCAGCACCAGTCCCCGTATGTCCTCTCGACAACGTCAAACTTCAGGTGTCGATCCTTGTACATCAGACTCTCGAAAATAGTTCTCGCATTCAGATTCAGCATGATCTAGTAACCCTCGATACCCGTGAGGATATCAATCGCAGCCAACTCCGCGTGAGCAGCCCGTTGCGCACCTTAACACGCCTCGTAGAGCGTGCGCGGCCCGGATTGGTAGCAACCGCGGAGCGTTTGCGTGCGATTGCTACACAAGTTATTCCTCTGGTTTCGCGTCACGACCGGGCCTGACGGGACGCAAGCGCGGCGCCAGAAAGACCATGGGTCACCGCAACGTAGCGCACCACCGCGGCTTCGGTAAGAAGCCTTCAGAATCCATTTAGTATTCGTCGACACCCAGGATCTGATCGATGGACGCCCGCGCGGCGAGCTCGCCCACCAAATGTGCCCAGCGGCGCGAAAACGGGGACCCCAACACCTTGAGGCGCACACCGTAGACGGCATCGCGAGCTTGAATTGGCCCCCTGATCTGGAACCAGGTATCAAACATCCCCTCCGACGTGTTCAGCAAATCAATGCGTATCGCAAAACCTCTGTACTCTGTCGTGCGTTGCATGATCATCTCCAAGTCGTTTTGACATCCTTCGCAAGGTCAAGCCCAAAATCGAAAGTGACATCGCAGATAATTGGAGGCCAGGCAATCATACCCACCTGAAGTTCGGCATCAGGTCGTTGTGCTCGTCAATCGCTACACCACCCAGTTCGTGAATCAGCTGCTTCGTGGATTCCTTGTAGTTCGAGTCGCAACTGGAGATCATCAGCAACTGGTCTGGTGTCATTTGCGCTTTCCGCCGCCGCAGTCCGAGACGGCCAATCCTGGTGCCGACGAATCCGCCGACCCACCAACCAGTCATCGCGCCTAGCGTCACAGCACCAACATACGCAATGGCAGTAGCACTTGCACCGACTGAGACTCCGTATCTAAAAACAGCCAGTGCGGCAATAATCGCGCCGACGAAGATTCCGCTGATCGCCAGTTCTTCGCGATACGTGGTCTGACCAACGTCGATGCCTGGCAATCCATCCACTGGCTGATTGTCGTGCTGTGCAAACCAAGGCCCCACTACCAGTGCTGATGTATCGGCAAGTTCGCCGAGTCGCGCCTGTACCAATCGGGCCGTGACGACATCTTTCAGAATGAAATACAGCAACGTACGCATGGTGTTACCTCGCTCAGCCTTGCTTTTTTTGCCGGCGAGCCGACGGACGACTGTGGAGTGATTTCGCCTCAGCGCGGTCCCAGTCGAACAAAAGCGTGGCTGCCCCATGCGATTGAGTTGCCACCATGCGTATGAATCCAGGTCTCCTTGTCGACCTGGTGGTCACGCGTAAGGCGCGGGATGGGCACGCTTCAGTCGAGAAGTATTGCAATCGCGGGGCGCCGATCGCATCGATCCTGGCGCACGTCCGATTTTCTTGGATATTGAGGATATTGGCGAGCAGACGTCGCCGCGTGGCATCTTGCATGGAGTTTCCAGGAGATCCCCGTGAGTGACTTTAGGAGTCACCAGTCCTCAGACGTCGTCGAGGGGGAAGCCCGGAAACGAGCGAAGGCGCTCCGAAAACCCATGGTCGTCGGAAACGCTCTAACTAAGAGTATAGGGGGACGTTGTATCCGCTCCTATCGCCCTTACAAAATGGCTCGGCAAGCGTTGCCCCGTGTACTTCCGGTTGGACACAATGCGGTCGGCTTGCGCGCCGGCGAAGTGGTGGCGTTGAAGGGCACGCCATCAATTGACGCAGCAGGTTGCCGCAGGCTCGATTGACGAGCCGCTAATGCGGTCGTCTCAGGACGTTGCTTCTCGGCCGCCTCCTGTGGAACACGAAGTCGGCGCTCACGCGCCGCGATCCACGTCCTAACGAGGTTCGGAATGCCGCCGTACGCCATTGCTGTATGAGCCTGTGCGGGCAATCGTCGCACAGAGTTTCGAAGTCCTTCTATGGAGGCGATAGCGATTAACCAATAGGCTAAAGGTATCGAATAGCTCGCCCCCAGAGAAAAATCTCCGCCATGTCCGCCGTCGCGACAGACAATCAATGCCAGCGAAGTTCCGGCCGCTTTGTGCGCATATGTGAGCAAATCTGCCACTTTACGCTCTGGATCCTGCCGGCCTGCTTCCTGCTGTTCTTCACAGTGCTGTTCCTCATATGGCAGCGCCCGACGCTTGGCTGCTGGTTCGCGCCGGTCGCGATCCTCCTGATGGCGGCCGCGACGGGCGCTTTCATGGTTGCCAGTCTTGTGTGGCGCACAAGGTACATTGATGCGGGACTTCCGGCACCTGCCTCAGCCCCAACGGTTCGTTCCTCGCTTGCCGCTGTGCCGATTCGTTTGGAGCAGATGCGGACACGCACGTGCAGTGGGCAGTGCCGCGGCGCGGGCCAGTTCTCGGTGGCTTGCTTTCATGCGCAATGCGATAGCGCGCCTGATTCCGCTGGAGAACGCGATGGCGGGCCCTGACGAAATATCGACGCCATCTGATAGCTAGACCCATCGCAAAACTCGCCATGCATCGCCAAGTTAATATGCGGTGCCACGTCAACTAGAATAAATCGGTGCGGCTCCTCTGATTCATTGAGCGCGCATCACCAGTGCGTCCAGCACCTTTCTGCCTTTTGAAAAGCGGGGCGAAAATGTCGAGCGCTATACATCACGTAGAAGTCGTCGTCGCAGACGACCATCCCATCATTCTGATGGCGGTTACGAACGCACTGGGCACCCTTGGCTTTCACGTCCGCTCGAAGGTCCGCTCCGGCGCTGAGCTGCTCGACGAATTGGCTCGCGACGGTCCCTGCGGACTGATTGTGACCGACTTCACGATGCAGGGCGACCGCGACGAAGAAGATGGTCTACGCCTTATTGGCCGACTACGACGACTCTATCCCGACACGCCTGTCGTTGTGTTCACCATGCTTACCAACGGTGGCATCCTAAACCGGCTTTGTAGCCTGGGCGTGGCCGGCATCGTCAGCAAGGAGGAGTCGGAGAGTACGCTAGCGCAGATCTGCCATCGTGCGCTCGGCGCTAACCAGACCTTGCTTTCCCCAAGGATTGCAATGCGCCTCGGGCAGGATGGCGGTACTACGGAGGCGTTCCGCAACACAAACCCGCTCTCGCCCAGTGAACTCGAAGTTGTGCGCCTCTTTTCGCTCGGACTGTCGGTCACCGACATCTCCAGGCGCCTGAATCGCGCAGTCACGACCGTTGCAACGCAGAAGCGCATGGCCATGCGCAAGCTTCATGTCGAAACCAATGCCGACCTGATCCGCTATGCATCTCAACACGGATTCCGTTGATGGAACGCTTGCTCGCGTCATCGCCTTCGTCGCCGCTCAAGACGCTTCGGGAACTTGACGCGAATCTGAAACGCGAGCGCCGGGTGTTCTCGATGGTGATCGGGCTACTCGTTTTCGCGGCGCTGTATGCGGCGGGCTTTACCGCGCTCAGCGTTGGATCAAACGCCCTGCAGCAGCAATGGCAACAACTAAAGCAGGCTGAGAACGAGAGCAATGAACTGCTGTTGCGACGCTATTCCCTGCTGCTAGGCTCCCGCACGTTATTCGGCCTCGGAGAACTGGGCGGGCTTACGCGCGGGACAGCCCGGCCACCGGAAGCGTGTAGTCCGACATTTGAGGGACTTCGTGATACCCCTGAGCTTCGCAGGGTGTGCGACCGTGCGGTGCAGATTTTCGCACCATACGGGATGCAGCTTCCGCTAATGTTCGTGCGTCTCGACGGCAATGCCGGATTCAGCCACCAAATTTACGCTAGGCCGGAGGACGGCAGCTTGCGCGCGGATCCAGGTGCCGCCATGCGGATACTGGTCAGTGCGGCATTCAAGCAAATTACTGCAGATGACGCAAATCGATCGCTTTCCCCAGCGGATGCCGTCCGCGAAGTTCATTGGTTCCGGCCACCCGCTGCGCTCGGCTTCGCTCCGAGTCTGGTGCTTGGCGCGATGCTTGTCCAACGCAACGGGCCGCCTGACGCGCTCATTATCACGGCTGTCGACGTCCGTGAACTCCCGATGCCAACCGTAGAGGACACCGACGCGGCGTTGCCCACTCTGATCGATCCCGCTGGCCAGCCGCTTACAGGTCCGCTCTCGACCGCAACCGTGCTGAACCTGGAAAGACAGCTCGCAATGAAGACAGAAGAACGCTTCCATTACGTCTCAGGCGTCGGCTGGGTGTTGCATCAGAGACCACTCGCTCTTGGCTTCGGGCATTACCTGCTTTCTGTTACATGGCAGCAGTACTTCGCGCTGATCCGCGTGCCACTGCTGGCAATCTTCTTCATGACAGCGGCGCTGATCGCGCTGCTGCTGGCAATGGCGCGCTACTGGAACCACCGCTTCCTCACGCGCACCTACGCACGAGCGCAGCGCGCGCTCGAAGGGGAACTGATCAATCATCTGCTTGTCCATGCGACGCCGGTCGGTCTGTGCGTGGTGCGTCAACGCGATTTTGCCATCGTCGTCGCAAATCAGATTGCCCGCAACGTGCTCGGCCTCGAGGACATTGCGACGACCCTGCCCGACGCGCTCTGCGCGGCGCTCGCCCCGCGCTTGTCGTCGCCCGCCCTCGCTCCGAGTGCGGATTCACCGCCGATCCACCAGTTCGTGTTCAGCCTGGAAAGCGTTGTCGGTGACAGCATGCACCTTGAGATTACCTACGCACCTGCGAAGCTCGACGGTGAGGACGTGCTCTTCTGTGCAATTAATGATATGTCGGGACACTACGAAGCCGAGCAGTTGCTCCGCGAGGCGAAGCACACAAGCGACGAGGCTGCGCGCGAGAAAGTGCGTTTCTTCGCCTCAATGAGCCATGAGATTCGCACGCCGCTTGCGTCGCTCGCCGGCAATCTCGAGCTGGTGGCCCTGGGTACGCTCGCGCCCGAACAGGCAGCGCGTGTACAGGCAATGCAAGCTTCCGCGATGAGCTTGCTGCAGATAGTCAACGACGTTCTAGATTTCTCGAAGATGGATGTCAGCGAACTGCGCCTCAGCGAGGAATGGTCGTCCGTCACCGACTTGCTTGACCGCGCTGTAATCGCACATGCGCCGCTCGCAGTGCGTCAGCGGCTGAGCTTCTACTTGGTGATGGACCGTACGATACCCGCGCAGCTGAGATTTGATCGAGTGCGTCTTGGCCAGATTATTGACAACCTGCTCTCGAACGCGTTCAAGTTCACGCCATCCGGAAAAATTGTCGTCCGCGCATGCTGGACAAACGGCGAGTTGAAGATAAGCGTCGCGGATTCCGGTGTCGGCATCGATGATGACTTGAAACGGCGGCTTTTTCGTCCGTTCACGCAAGGTGATGACCAACGCCTCACGCGCGCCGGCGGCACTGGTCTGGGCCTTTCGATCTGCGCACGGCTGTGCAATCTGATGCGCGGGAGAATCGAGCTCGACAGTACGTTGGGCGTTGGCACGCGGATCACCGTCACACTGCCACTCCAGGCCTGCGCCACTGGCACGGCTGGGGCCGAATGGACACTGACAGACCAGCGCGTTGCGATTCTGTGCCGTGCGATCGAGAACCAGGAGTGGCTGACCAATCTGTTCGATCCGAAGAAGAATCCTCCCTTGTTGTTGCCCGAGCATGAGCATGCGCAACCACAAGCGCTCGGCGACTACCTGCTTGTGACCGACGAGTACGCTCCCCATGAGGTACTAAAGCTATGGGGTTCTTCAAACAACGTAGTCTGGCTGCGCCAGAATGGGCCGCTCGTGCCTGTCCTGCGCGAAGACGGCAGCGCCGAGGTCTGTCTTTACAGCCTCTCTGGCATTCGAGCGGCCACGCAACTGCTGCGCGCGATGCCAGAAGCCACCACCGATGCGCCGGCCGGTCAGGCAGGCAAAGAACGACCACCGGGTGGCCGCAACTATGGCAGCCTGACCGTGCTCATTGCCGAGGACAATCTTCTCAACCGTGGGCTGTTGCGCGACCAGTTGAGTACGCTGGGCGCAAATGTCGTCGAAGCAGCGGATGGCAATGAAGCGCTCACCAAGCTCGACGCCGGGCATGTTGACATCTTGCTTACGGATATCAACATGCCCGGCATGAGTGGTTACGAGCTGCTGGAGGCGGCACGTAGGCGCATTCCCTCGCTCCCGGTTTACGCGGTGAGCGCGAACGTGCGTCCCGAGGACGTGGCGCAAGGTCGTGAGCAAGGTTTCACCGATTATCTGAGCAAGCCTGTGGCGCTTGCCGGACTCGCGCGTGTGCTTGACGATGTGGCGAACCCGGATCAAGCGCTGAGAAACGAGTCAGTTGTTGCGGACAAAAATGGTGCCGGGATTGTCTCGGCCTCGCAGGCGACGGCAGCGGCCATCGATACCGATCTGCCACGCTTTCCTGCAATGCCTGCGGAGTACGCGAGCATGTTTGTTGAGCAATGCCACCGCGACCTGGCGATGCTTGATAGTGCCGTCAAGTCCCAAAGCAATAAGGCGCTCGAAAGCTGGGCGCACGGTGTCTCGGGTACGCTGTCGGTGTTGGGGCCGTCGATGCTTTATGAAGCGTGCCAGGAGCTGCGGGCAACCATTGCGGATACTGAGAGCTGGAACGACAACATTGAATCGCTAGCGCGCGTGATTGGCGAGGAGCTTGCGGAAATGCTTGAACGGCTGGAGGCGTTGTCAACCTGAGGCGGCCGGGACACGCCAGGGGCAACATGCCCACTACTCAGAAAGCAACGGACAGATCTCGGGCAACTTCGGTGTATTCGCGCCTGGCCGCTCGCGGCGTGTCAGGCCCAAGGGACCGGAGAGCGGATCCGCAGCGGCTTGTGAAGGATCGGCTGAGGCCTTGAGTACAGGAACCCCTGCACGCAAACGTTGCCGTAGGATCTCAGCCACGACGCTTGGCGCGGCGTCTCGACACCTTCGACCACGACGGAAAGCCCGAGGCGCTCCGCCAGACCCAGCATCGACGAGACGACTGCCGTCGCACGCGGCTCGTCAGGCAGTCCGGTGGTGAAGCACTGATCGATCTTGATGCCATCAACGGGCAGGGTGGTCAGGTGCTGGAGCGACATGTATCCGCATCCAAAGTCGTCGAGCACGATGCGTACCCCGAGCTGGCGTAGCTCGACAAGCCGTTTGATGACGAGTTGGCGATTCGTGAACGGCACGGTTTCGGTGATCTCAAGCTGCAGACGCCGTGCGTCGACCCCATACTCGTCCAAACATTCGCGCACTACACGCACGAAGTCGCCGTACGCCAGTTGCACTGCTGAGACGTTCACGGCGATCGACAGTTCGTGCATTGCCGACTTTCGCCACGCACGCAGGATCTGGCACGCCTCCTCAAGCACAAACTCGCCGATAGGCACGATAAGACCGTTCGCCTCAGCGAGTGGAATGAATGCGACAGGCGATAGCACGCCGCGTTCCGGATGGCGCCAGCGCACGAGCGCCTCGACGCCGGTCATGTCCCCTGTTTGCAGTCGGAAAACCGGCTGGTAGTCCACGAATAGTTCGCTTCGCGCAATAGCATCTTGCAGAGCTTGTTCAAGGTGGACATCAACGGCAATGGTATCAACGGGACGGCATGTCATGTGCGACGTTTGGCAATTGGCAATTGGCGTTCAACGTTTGACTCTGAGAAAGGCCGGAATTCTGGCAAGTGCTTCGCGCAGTTCTCCATTGACAGAATAAATTGTGTCTGTCGCGTACGACATAGAACGATGTCGAAAAGCTGGCCACTCAACGGGCGCCCAATGTCGCGCGGCCCATTTACCAGTCGGCGCCTTTTCGTTGCGACGACCAGCCGCCAGCGGCGGCGATCGTGGGCGCCTTGACCTGACTTGTCGAGGACTGACCGGGGTTCTTGACTATGCACATTTGGCCTTGCTGACAAAGGGCTGAGAACCAAGAGTGGTGGTGCCAGATTAGAAGCCTTTCGATAGAAGGCACCATGACCGCCTCCTAGACTGAACACGTTGAGCAGACAACAGTCATCAACAACATCGAAACCTACTCATCTGGTCTTTCATCATGAACTTCCAAGCCCCCCACCGCACTGATGCTGGCAGCCGGCACAACCGCAATCGCCGCCGCCACGATCACATTCAATGGCGCTCTATTGGCAGACACCTGCGTGGTCAATGCCGGCGCTGGCGATAACGTCACCGTGACGCTGCCTGCTGTACAGGCCTCGATCCTGACCACCAATGGTCAGACCGGCGGCGAAACGCCGTGCGACGGATGCGACCGGAGCCGGTTCAGTGGCATTGAACGTCACCAATCAACCCGTCTATCAGTAAGGAGTGCGGCGCCTGCATGGCGCCGAGGCTAAGCGGGAGCAATCCCGGGCCATCAGCACCCTCATCCGAGGACGACATTCCACACCAAATATGGATCCACCATGAATACGATGTACAAACTCCGCCCCCTCCTTGGCGCAAGTCTTCTGGTCTTTGGCCTTATGGCCGGCATGCAGGCGCATGCCTCAGTCGTGATCGCGGGAACGCGGGCTATCTATAACGCGCAAGAGCACGAAGCCACCCTCAAGATCAGCAACAAGGGCAAGCAGCCTGCCCTGACCCAGGCCTGGATCGATGCAGGGGACGCCAACGCATCGCCGTCTGCCATCGCGGCCCCTATCACGGTGACCCCACCCGCGGCTCACATCGACCCTGAAGAATCGCAGACACTGCGTATCCTCTATACCGGCAAGGCATTGCCCAAGGACAAGGAATCAGTATTCTGGCTCAACTTGCTCGAGGTGCCGCCCGCGTCAGAAAAAGGCCAGGCCGACCAGAACTACCTGCAGGTAGCGGTCCGCTCCCGCATTAAATTGTTCTATCGTCCGGCAGGACTGAAGGGAGATGCGCTCCATGCCCCGCAACATCTGACTTGGCGCCTAGTGCGTGACGGCAAGACGCAGGTCCTCGAAGTCCGCAACCCTACGGCTTATCACGTGTCGCTCGCCAGCGCAGAGGCTCGTGCGGGCGGCAAACATGCCACGTTCGAGGGCGGCGACATGGTCGCCCCGGGAGAAACCCAGCGACTCCCGCTCAAGGGCGAGATCACTCCGACTGGTGACGCAACGGTTCACTACCGTTCGATCAACGATCGAGGCAGTGTCATCGATGGTGATGCGCCACTGCAAGGCGGCGCCAAACCGTTGGCCTGAATTTTGAAGGACGAGCGCATAGCTACGCCATGTTGGCCGCACGCCGGGCATCATGGCGTCACGCGCTACAGCATGGCGCGCACTCAACGTATGAGGCCGCGACGATTATCCTCTGGGCCAGAGGATCAACTGTGTGTTGCGAAAACTAGCGATCAGGGCGTTGTCGCCACCGCGACGGACCTCTGCATCCCAGACCTGAGTCGTGCGCCCTTTGTGAATGGGACGCGCGGTGCAAATCACAATGCCATCACGGGCCGTTCCAAGCATGTTGCTCTTGAGCTCCACTGTGGTGAACCCACTGGCCCCTGCTGGTAGGCTTCGCACGGTTCCATAGCCGCAGCATGTGTCTGCGAGCGAGACAACCGTTCCTGCATGCAAGTAGCCATTCCAGGCGCCCAAGGCACGACGCACTTCAAGCGTCGCCACTACTTCATCGGGTTCCACTTTGTCAAAGTGCATGCCAAGAAGACCAGGCAAATAGTCAGCACCGGCCGCATTCCACTCTTCCAGCGTAACGGGGGGAGTAATGTCCATTAGTTACCTCGATGGTTACAGGGCAATCTCGCATTCTACTGGCCTTCCCGGCCCGTCGGCGCCGCGACAGGAGTCAATCAGGCCGCAGCAACAAACGGACACCCAAACGAGGAATCTACCGGCGGCAATCCCGCTTCGAGCCGTAACCCATGCGCACTCGCTGCTGCCCCCTTTGAGCCACGCCCGTCGTCGGCCGTGTGTGCGTTTGCCGTTTAGCACAGAACGCGCGAGATCAGCCTCATCCATCGCAGAATTATCGGGAGACTTCTATCGTCATCAGTCGATCTCAAGTCTGGAACGCAAAACCACATCACATCCCCAGACCCACAGTGCAATCTTCGTCTCTGACCCAGGATGTAAATTCTTATGGCACCCTCATAAAATTGAGATCACTTCGTCAAAGAGATCGGCTGAGGAAATTCAATTATACGAATAGACATTATGCTTATCGCTAAATAAGTAATTCGCATCAATCAGTATCTGACCGCGCAATTCATAATACTGGCGATGCAATTCCGGCTTGGCCGGCGGCAAATATTCCAACAACTTATCTTTCGCAAGCGGACGTTATCTATGCAGTAAGTATGATCATCCTTCTTCGTTAGTCGAAATTAACCTATTAACCATCTTTCAACTATTTCTCTAACATCAGTGTTATGAAATTCTAAATTGTCCCTGACGCCCAATCCCCCTAGTTTTCTCTGAGGTAACGCAAAGATCGCTACGGGAGCTGCTCATGTCAAAAAGAAGCATGTCACCACCGTTACTCCGAATGCTCACCGGATTTGTCATCGGGGCAGGTCCGTATGGAATGGTGCAAGCGCAGCCACCGGTGTTGCCCGCGGATCCGAACTCGGAAGGCGGGGGACTGACAGGCCCCAGGGTTGGGCAAGTAACTGGTGCGGTCCCGCCGACGCAAATCGCTTCCGGCACAACGGCGGCAACGAGCGGCAATACCAATCCCGCCTTGTACGCAAATGGCCTGACGGGTGGCGTTGGTAACGGAATTGTGGTCGCCGGAGGGGGTGGCATTACTGCAGAAAACTTGTCCGGAACCGGACTCGGCGTAGCCACCGCCATGAATGGCGGCACGATTGACCTTGGCACAAACTCGGTGGTCAACGCCGTTGGCAGTGGTTCCGCATCCGGGATCATCGGCGCTACGGCCGTTTATGCACGCTACGCCTCCGGGTCCTCGATTTCGACCATTTCGGCACAAGGCCTGAGTGTAAGCGCCTCATCGGACAAGCCTTACGCGATCTACGCGCATACAGATAGCCGGATCACGTTATCTGGACTGACAACGATCAGCACGTCCAGCAACGGTACGCAAGGTTGGGGCCTTGTCTCGAACGCAGCGGGCGTGCTTACTGCGCAGGACGTCAATATCACGATGGGCGGGATTGGTGGAGTGTACGGGGACTACCAGATCGGCATTTCGGCCTATGACAGGGCAAAGACGACCGCGACCGGGAGTGTCACGATTGATGCGACGGGCAACAGCGGCACAATCCTCTTTGCCAGGTATGCCGACGCAGTTGTCAATGTCAATAATATCTCTGGCTCCCTGCGAGGCGTAGGCAGTACTGCCGAGATAGCTGGCGCAAGTGGCGGCGGCTCCGTTATCGTTCCGGGCGCTGCCCAGCTTGCGGTGAACGCAGCAACCACCGCCACCGGCTTGTACACCAACGCTGGTGGCTCGGTTACTTTCTCCGGCAATTCAACGCTGACCGTCAATGGCACAAGCGCAGCAATTGGTCTGAATACCTACGAGGGGGGGTCGCTGGTGCTGGCGAACAGCGCCATGACTGTTGCCAGCGCTGCCGGCGGCAGTACAGGCGTCGCTATCGAATCAGAGGCCGCGGCAGCAGGCACGCCCTCCACGATTACCGTAAGCAACTCGACCATCAGTTCCAATGGTGATGGTGTACGCGTGACGGGCGGCACGCTGAACCTGAACTTGACCAACACGACGCTTAGTAATGCGTCGTCGAATGCTATTCATGTTGGCGATAACGCCGGCCAAGCTGGCACCCTGAACTTTCTCGCCGATGCAGGCAGCCATCTGACAGGCAGTGCTACCACCGTCGCCGGCAGTATCGCGAACCTGACGCTTTCCAACGGAAGCACCTGGACGATAACGGGGGATTCCAACTTAACGAACCTCGCAAACAATGCGAGCCTCATCAGCTTCGCTGCCCCCGCAGTGTCAAGCGGGACGCTTTCCCCCCAATCCGTGACACCAGGCTTCAAGAGCCTGACAGTCAACAACTATGGTGGCGTCGGCGGGACCATCGCACTGAATACGATGTTGGCAGGAGATGGCGCACCGTCAGATAGGCTTGTTATTGATGGCGGCACGGCATCGGGTAGTTCCAAATTGCGTATAGCCAATGCCGGAGGGCAAGGTGCATTGACGACTGCCAACGGGATCACAGTGGTGGACACCGCAAACGGCGGGACCACTGCAGCGGGAGCCTTCGCGCTCGACGGGCGCGTCGTCGCGGGGGCATACGAGTACCAGCTATTCCGTGGCAGTTCCGATGGCTCGAACGCCAACGCCTGGTACTTGCGTTCGGAGGCAACACCCGTGCCACCCGATCCCCCAACGCCGCCCGAGCCACCCAAACCGCTCTATCGACCTGAAATAGCGGCCTACCTCGCAAACCAGCACCTCGTGGGCGAGATGTTCGTCCACAGCCTGCATGACCGCTTGGGCGAGCCTCAGTACGTCGAGGGCCAAGGCTTCAATCCTGACCAGGACAAACCCCGCTCGGGCTGGCTGCGCGCGGTCGGCAACTGGCAGGGCAGCAAGAGCGCCAACGGCATCTTCAAGGCCAGTACCAATTCGTTCCTGCTGCACGGCGGCGCCGAGCTGGCCAAATGGAAGCTCTTCGGCAACGGCACGGACCGGGGCCACCTCGGTCTGATGGGCAGCTATGGCTACGCCAACACGAATGCCACCGCGCAGGGCAACCCGTTCAGCGCCAAGGGCACCGTCGAGGGCTGGAGCGTGGGTGGATACGCCACGTGGTATCAGAACGACGAGAAGAAACTCGGGGCCTACGTCGACACCTGGGTGCAGTACGGCTGGTTCACCAACCACGTCGATGGGCAGTACCTGCCCTCGGTGCGCTACAACGCGCAAGGCTGGGCCGCGTCTGGCGAGACCGGCTATGCGGTGCCGCTGCGCAATGACTGGATCATCGAGCCGCAAGGCCAGTTGATCTATGTGGGCTACAACGAATCCGACATCACCGAACCCACCGGCACCAGCATCACCGGCGCCAGCTCGCACGGCTGGATCACCCGGCTCGGCGCGCGTTTTCATCGTACATTCTTGCGCCCTGACGACCGCAAGATTCAGCCATACCTGACGCTGAACTGGTGGCACACCAGCGTTTCCAGCAGCATCTCGTTCAATGACCTGCCGCTGGGCAGCATGTATCCGAGCAACCGCTACGAGGTGAAGCTCGGTGTGAACGCGGATCTGGGCAAACGCTGGACGGCATGGTCCAACGTGTCAGGCGCCTGGGGCGCGCAGAGCTTCTACCAGTACGCGCTGCGCGTGGGGGTGAAGTATGCATGGTGAGCACAATCGCTCACGCATAGTCACCGTGACGACACCACGCCGTCTGGCCATGTAGACGGCGAGTCCTCCTATTCTGTACGCGCGGACAGACCGCTATACGTATCCCCGGCGTAAATCAAGTCCCGGAATCAGCGCCGCCGAGGCCATCGCAATAGCAGCATTGGAATCATGGCGAGCATGTTCCATCCTGGCCAGAACTTCGCGAGCGCCAACGCAGCAATCGCGCAAGCTGCGAACATCCTGCTGCGATAACGCAATCGCTTGGCGGTGGCTGTCGCAGTAGTCGCGGCATCGAGCAGTAACTCAGGATGTTTCAGCACGTGTGCAATCCTGCGCCACATACACAGGGCAATGCATAGTAAATGGCCACTGTATAGCTGGGATGCAGTCGCCAGATCCCCGTACGCTCCTTGCACTGAGACGGTACAACGATAGCCCGTCTCAGGCTGTGTTTGCTTCCGCACCGACCTGATGACATCCAGCGTGTGTGAATACATCGAGAAGCAACGTGGCGACAACCTGGTCCCTCGCAGTTCCCGACGATGAAAGGTATCCCAACCCGATTGATCGCCCTCTCGGTGCATATTTGACTACATCTCGCCGCCTCAGGACCGTAGTGAGCACGTCCCGGTACAACTCCATGAACCGTTGATACCCGTACCCGGTTCTCGCAAGGACCGGAAAAATTGTCAGGCTCAACAATGTCAGAAGCACACCATGCGCAAACTCATAATGGGCATTGTGGAATTTCGCGAGAAGATGCTACCGCGGTACGCAGAACAGTTCAGCAAGCTCGCGCTCGCGCAAACGCCTGATGCGCTCTTCATCACATGCTCGGATAGTCGGGTAGTTCCGGACCTGCTCGCATCGACGCATCCCGGCGATCTTTTTACGATGCGCAACGTTGGCAATCTGATCCCCCCGGCAACTGCGGAAGGGGTCTCGACCGGCGATCTCTCCGAAGCAAGCGCAATCGAGTACGCGGTGTTGGTGCTGAAGGTCGCGAACATTGTCGTGTGCGGTCATTCCGAATGCGGCGCCATGAAAGCTGTCTATTCACGCAACCCGAAGCTGAAAGCGCCAAATCTGGATAAATGGCTTTATCACGCCAGCAACGCGGCCTTCCGCCTCGAACATGAGGGTGCGCTCGATGAAAGCCTGAAGCCCCACGACCAGTTGTCACAGCTCAACGTCCTCGTGCAGATCGAACATCTGATGACTTACCCGATCGTACGCCGGCAAGTCATGGCGGGGGCGCTGGTATTGAGCGGCTGGTGGTTCGACATCGCGACCGGCGACATGTACGCCTATGAGCGGGCAAGCCGTTCGTTCGAGGTCATTGATCGCGCGCTGGCCGAGCGGCTTACTTCGCGCCTTGCCTCGCGCGCGCGGTGAAGGCCGGGACGATATCAGCATGGCCATCCGTACCACGCGCGACGCGCTCTCTCGCATTTTCTACCAGCGCTGTTTCTGGCTCTTTTTGGTGTTGCTCACGCTCATCGGCGCGGTATCGTTTGTCCCACCGAGCGACAGTGGCCGCCTCGTCCTGAACATCGTCAATATGTTCCTGCTGCTGGCGACCGTGGCAGCCGTCGGCCGCACAACCCTGTCGTTCGTGATCGTGCTGTTGCTTGCCCTCCCGGCCATGTGGTTCCAGTACCTCGGCCTTTGGCACGATGACGACAGCAGCCTCGCCGTATCCTGGCTGTTCAGCGTTGCGCTCTACTTCATCACCGTCGCGTATCTTCTCCGCTATGTCTTCCAGCCCAGGATCATGACGCCGGACAAGCTGTTTGGCGCCGCTGCCGCCTATCTGCTGATCGGCGTCCTCTGGGCGTACGTCTACGCGAGTATCGGATTCTTCTATCCGCAGTCGTACATGGTCGTCGGGCAACCGGGAAGGCTCGTCTACGCCGACGCGCTTTACTTCAGCATAACCGTCCTCACGAGCACAGGCTTCGGCGACATCACGCCACTGACGCGGCCGGCACGCGGCATGTGTATGGTGGAACAGATCACCGGCAGCTTGTTCGTCGCGATCCTGATCGCCCGCCTCGCCGGTGTTTATCCTCCGCGAGAGAGTTACACAGACGAAAAATCCTAGTGCTGTCCCGTCTCAAACTGAATAGGTAGCCAATCCGTGGCGGAGTGGGGTCAGCCAATGCCTGTGGGCACCCGACGACATCTGCCTCCCCAGTACTTACACGCTCGCGAAGCAATGCCAGTCTTACTTTCCTACGCGGATAACGACTGATGCAACGCAAGCGAGCAAGACGGTGCAGAGACAGACGATCATCAATGCCGCATGGACTGAGGGCGGAGCCGTTTCGAGCGTGAGCGAGCGATGGCGATACCACCCTACAGCAAACATGGCCAAAGCGCCAACGACAACCAGCAAGGCGGCCACCCACAAGCCGGCGGAATGTGCCTCCGCGGCGGCGCGCACTAGTAGAGCACCGTTGACCAGTGTGGAAAGTGCTGTACGTCTCCATGCGAGCGCTGTGCGCTCCGGCTGGGCTCCAGGATCGCGACTCACTGAAGCTTGACCACCAGTCCGACAGTAAGGACCAATGCTACGCAGCTGATCACAGCACTGAGCAGCGGGATGCCGATAGAGGCAGGAAGGGGCCCGGAATGACGCATCGCGATCTCATTCCCCTTCCAACGAGAATAAGCGCAGCCTGCCATCACCGCTGCCAGCAACGACAACGCTAGTGCTACACCAGAAAGTACGGCTTTCGATTCCACATGGCTAGCGAATTGGTCGAGAACAATGCCGCCAGCCAAGACGGCAAGTGCAGTCCGAATCCAAGCCAGAAAGGTGCGCTCGTTCGCAAGCGTGAATCGATAGTCCGGCTCCTGACCAAGCATCTGCCACTGCGGTCGCTTCATATTCCTACTACTCCTCGGGACAATTACTGGGCGCCTGGCGCATACAAAGGTGGTACCCCCCGGCGCCCGGAACCATCCAGTGGTACTTGAAACTCGGCATGGAATAGTCGATTTGACGAGGGCATTCCAAATGCCGACTGGATGAGAGGCGAGCCAGGAGAGATGATCGTAGTTATTGCAAACTCAATGACGCGATGAATCAGATCGCAGGATCGGCGCTTGCCTCAGTGAACCTGAATGCCGGTCTCGGCAATCTTCTTTCCCCAAGTGTCGTAGTCGCTGCGAATGCGGTCGCGCAACTCGGCTGGCGTCGAGGTCTGCGGCAGCATGCCCATGCCCTGAAGTCGCTCTGCAATCTCCGGTCCGTTGACAGCCCTACGCAAGGATTCCTCAAGGCGCCTCATCGCGTCCGGCGGGACTCCCGCAGGTGCTACCAAACCGTACCAGGAGTTCAGGCCGAACTGAATGCCGAGCTCCCTGAACGTGGGCACCGAGGGAAACATTGGGGAGCGCTGCGGCGAGGTAACAGCAAGAACGCGCACCTTCCCGGCCTTCACTTGCGTCGACGCCAGGCCCCATCCGCCGAAGACCGCATCGATCTCGCCGCCCAGCATGGCCATTACGGATTCGCTGGACCCCTTGTAAGGAATGTGCAGGATGTTAACGCCAGCGGCCTTGTTCATGACCTCGCCGCTGATATGACCCGCGCTACCCTCTCCCCATGAGCCAAAACTAAGTTTTCCCGGGCTAGACTTTGCTCGCGCTATCAGATCGGCATAGGAGGTGATCGGCGAGTTCTTCGGCACCATCAACGCGTTTCCAGAAACGGAGATCAGGCCGATCGGGGCGATGTCGGCAAGCGGGTCAAAGAGTCTCTTGGCGATAAGGTGAGGCGACAGCGCAAGCGCCGCCTGGTAGACGATGCCGATGGTGTATCCGTCAGCTTTCGCGTTTGCGACCGAGGCCACACCGATCAATCCGCTGGCGCCAACCTTGTTCTCGACGACGATCGGCTGTCGCAGGTCCACACTCATTTGCCGGGCCACGAGGCGCGCGAGGATGTCGGGCTCGCCGCCCGCGCTGGCAGGTACCACTAGCCTGATTGGCCGCACCGGAAATCCGGTTTCCGCCTGCGCCGTGGCACTCACGTAGATGCAGCAAAGCGCCGCAAGGGAGATCAAACGAGCAATGTGTTTCTTCATGACGTTCATCTGTAAGGAGGGAGGTCAGCGGTTGCCGTCTTCAAGTATCAGATCGACCGCCTTCTCGCCAATAGCAATCGACGGCGCGTTGGTGTTGGCAGAGGGCATCGTCGGCATGACGGATGCGTCTGCAACACGCAGGCACGACACGCCGCGCACGCGCAGACGCTCGTCCACCACCGATCTCGCATCGGTACCCATGCGGCAGGAGCCGATGGGGTGATAGGAGGTCTGGCCGACCGCGCGCGCGTAGTCGAGCAGTTCCTCATCGGAGTTGCCCGCGGGCCCGGGTCGGGTTTCCCGCACCACGAAGCGCGCGAGGGCCGGCTGCTGGGCAACTCTGCGCGCCAACCGCAGTGCCCCGAGCATCGAAGCGACATCGTCGGGGTGTTGCAGGTAGTTGGCGTTCATCGCGGGTGCCTGAGCAGGGTCAGGCGAAACGATATGCACCGTGCCCTGTGACTTCGGCGTGAGCGCAAAGGTCCCGATGGAGAAGCCCGAGAACTCGTCCAGGACCAGCTTGCCGGCCGTGCGCGCGTCAGCGCTCGATAGGTAGTGCAACTGGAGCTTTGCGTCCGCCTGACTCAGGTGCGGCGCGGTGCGCACCAAGGCATGCGCGACCGCGCTACCGCTGCTCATGAGACCGTTGCCATGCACGGCCAGGCGCGCCGCCATCAGTGCCTTGCGCCACAGGCTCGGCATGATCTGGTTGAGCGTCACAGCATTGCGAGATTCGAAGGTCAGGCGCACATGCAGATGGTCGCGCAGACATTCGCCCACCTCCGGCGCATGATGCCGCACGTCGATGCCCAGGGCGCGCAGGCGCGCCGCATCGCCAATGCCTGAGAGCTCCAGCAGTTGCGGGGACTGCAGCGCGCCGGCAGAGAGGATGACTTCCTTCGCGGCAAGCACTTGGCGCAGTTCGCCGCCGACTCGGTACTCGACACCGCATGCCCGCGAGCCGTCGAACAGAACGCGCTGTGCCATGGCGCCCGTCTGCACGCTCAGCTTGCTGTCGGCGGGCAGAGACTTCAGGTAGGCATCGCGTGCACTGACACGCAGGCCGCGCCGGGTGTTGAGCTGGAGGTAGCCAACCCCTTCGTAGTTGATGCCGTTGTAGTCCGGGTTGGCAGGTATGCCGGCCTGCACGCAAGCCTGCACAAAGCCCTCCATTAGCGGCAGATGCGGCCCATACTCGCTCACCCGCACCGGGCCGGCGTGTCCGCGCATCGCCGGGTCGCCCGCCCGGTAGCACTCCGCACGTTTCAGATAGGGCTTGAATTTGTCGCTGCCCCAGTCTGCGAGGCCATGCTCGTCGCGCCAGCGGTCGTACTCCTGGCTATCGCCGTGCACCCAGATCATGCCGTTGACCGCTGAGGAACCACCAAGCACCCGGCCACGCGGCCAATAGATCTTCCGGTCGTTCAACTGCTTTTCGGGTTCCGTGAAGAAGCGCCGCACAACCCGTTCATCGCGAATCAGGTAGGCAACTCCCGCGGGCACTCGAACCCACACCTGGCGCGAGTCGTTGCCCGCCTCGAGTAGCGTCACGCTGTGCTTGCCAGAGCGTGCTAGACCAGCAGCCAGAGCGCAGCCGGCGGAACCGGCGCCGACCACGACGTAGTCTGCCGTTGTCTGCGTCGCCTTCATGCGAGGGTTCCCAGGTTGCGCATCAATCGCTGCGCCTCCTTGCCCATGCGCTCGAAGCGAGCGTCTGGCTGCTCCGGCTGCAGAAACGTCGGGCCGAAGCGCGGCGCTGTCGGTGCAATGGTCAGTTCAATCAGTGCTGGAGCGGGCTGGGTCAGGCAGGAAGCAATGGCCTCCCGAAGGTGCGCCGCCTGCTCAAAGCGCGTCGCACTGGCATAGCCAGCGGCCATGGCCATCGCGCAGAAGTCGATCGGCGCAGAACCCGCCACCGCCAGGTTGGCGCCGCCGTTGAACTGCACCCCATTGGCAAACACGAAGTGGTAGAGGTTCGCCGGGCGCACGCCCGCGACTGTCGCCAGCACGCCAAGCTCCATCAGCAGACTGGCGTCGCCGTCCAGCACGATAACCTTGCGCTGCGGGACCGAGAGCGCCAATCCCAGCGCCAAACCGGCCGCGCCGCCCATCAGCGGCACGGAGGAAAGGCCGAGCGCATAGTCCGGATCGATCTGATCCATGCAGTTCATGGCGGACATCGTGCTGACCACGATTGCCTCGGCGCGCGCGTCGCGAATGATCTCGCAAGCTTCTTGTGTATTCAGAGTCATGCTCAGTTCCATCCGGTGTAGTGACCAATCAGCACAGCGGCAGGCATGTGGCGTGCAACGCTGGCTCTCGCCGCTTCCTCGATACAACCAACGTCCTGCGGCCCATCCAGGCGCCAATGCGGGATACCCATCACGTCCAGCATCGGTTCCACGAGGTTCACCACACGCCGGCGCGATTGGGCAGGGTCTTGTCCAACGTTGTCGAACTCGCGCCCGAACTGGCCAACCACCAGCAGCATCGGCAGGCCGGCATCCAGGCCAACGGCGCGCAAGCTGTTCATGCAATTGAGCAGGCCCTGATTCTGGATAAGTACGGCTGTCCGCTTACCACCAATCTGCAAGCCCCCGGCCACATGGATGGCCTGGTTCTCGTCCGAGCAATGGATGACTTTGAATTGCGCGCGGCGATCGAGCAGGGCGTGAACCGAGAGCTGAACGAAGTCGGGCACGGTGACGATGTGATGCAAGCCGCTTGCGTCAAGGCAGTCGACGATGGCACTTGCGGCAACCGATGAAGGAAGGGAGGTCATGGGTTCGCTTCTGGAAAAGGTGCAGGTAGTTTAAGAAGCAAGCCAATAATCGACTATTCAGATAATCTGATACATTGATGCCAAAAACGTATCGCCGTGATCAGGCATTACCACCGTGGACGACCTTAACCATCACCTGTTGCGCAAATTGCGCCTGCGGCATTTCGAACTGCTGGGCCACCTCGGGGAAGTGGCGACTGTGCACGCGGCTGCCAAGCGCATGCACCTCACCCAGCCGGCTGTGTCGCGCATGATCCAGGAGATCGAGGAAATCTTCGGTGGCCCCCTGTTCGATCGCACCGCGCGCGGGATTTCCGCCAACCACATCGGGCTCGCGTTGATGCGTCGCTCCGGGATGCTGGTGGCAGAACTCGCAGCAGCCCAGCAGGAGGCCACCGTGATGCGCGCGGGCGCCAGCGGGATGCTGCGCATCGGCACCTTCTCCGGTTCTACCTCATTGCCGCAGGGCATCGTCGAGTTGCGACGACGCATGCCGAATGTGTTCGTTCAGATCCGTGAAGCGCAAGTGAGTCAGCTCATCGCCGACCTGCTGCAGGGCGAAATCGATTGCATCGTCGGGGCGCTCGCGCCCGATGAGCTGAATAACGAGCGGCTGGACCGCCTGCGTGTCGACGTGCTAGCCGAAGATCATATGTGCGTGGTCGCGTCCCGTACCCATCCGCTGGCCAAGCGAAAGAAGATCAGCTGGAATCAACTTGCCGAACAGCAATGGATCCTGCCCCCCCGGGGCTCCCTGCTGCGCCGCGCCGTTATCGCCGCCAGCCTGACAGAAGGCATCACGCCGCCACAACCGTGCATCGAATGCCTCTCTCCCCTCACGGTGCTAACGCTCATTCGCCTGGACCCGCGTTGTATCGGGCCGATGCGCGTGCAGCAGGCACAAGAGGAGGTCAGAATCAACAAGAGCCTGGTCATCCTCGATGTGCAACGCATCGCCGCGATGCCCCCCTTGACGATGATCACGCGAACCGCAACGGGTATGCGCGAGCTTGTGGTTGCTCTGAAGAGTTGCCTCGTGGATTCAGTCGGCGGCAATTCCACGAAGCCGACTATCTCAGGGTAAGCGCAGTCGAGCTTGCCACGAGCGCGGTCGCCTGCCGAGCATACCTGCACGAGTACAGGAACCATCGATACCGGCGCCCAGCAGTTCCCAGCACTTGACGCGCTGTCCGACGTGGCAACGGCCAATGCAAAAGATGCGCGCGCGGAGTAGCGATCGAGCTATACCGAGCTTTACCGAGCAATTCCCCTGTTCTCCCAATAACTGGCTCCAGGCCAGCAACACCGCCGCTTGAGCCACACTATCTGTTCAGGTATCGTCTCGCGAGTCGTGCAGCGGATGCACCCATGCGGACTACCTACCTGTTGATTGTGAGAGGTGAGAACTGATGATCGACCATACCGGCGTCAACGTTAGCGATTTCTCCCGGAGTCTGGACTTCTACGCTGCTGCGCTTGGCGCGATTGGCATCGTCAAGATCATGGAAATTCCGGCCAGCGTGACTGGGCACACTGACGTGGCCGGATTCGGGCCGCCGGGAAAGCCGGAGTTCTGGCTTATTTCGGGCGCCCCCAACAAGCCACCGCTGCACGTCGCTTTCCGCGTAGACAGCCGGGCGGAAGTCGATACGTTCTACAAGGCCGCCATGGCGGCCGGCGGCCGCGACAACGGTGGTCCCGGGTTGCGACCGCACTATCATCCGGACTACTACGGCGCTTTCGTTCTCGATCCAGACGGCCACAACATCGAAGCAGTCTGCCACCAGGCCGCCTGACTACTTTCGGTTGAAGGCGGTAACGGCAGGAGATCAGAAATTGTGGGTGATGCCCAGACCGAAGCCGCTGACCGCATCGCCTGCCTTCAGGCCGGGCACGGAGTTGGCCGACAGGTTATAGCTGGCGGTGGCGTGGTTAACCAGACGCGTATAGGCCGCCCAGAGTTCAGTACGCTTTGACAGCGTATAGCCATATCCCAGCGACACCTGCCACGCGCCGGAATCAGTGCCCGGCAGGCCGATACCGCCCACGGCCTGGACAGTGTTGCCGTGGGCATTGCCTCCCTGCGTGTACGACGCACGGAACGTATGTGGCCCGCGATTGTAGGTAGCCGCAGCCTGCCACGCATCGCGCCGCACCGACTGCCCCGGCGCAGGCTCGTAGCTGAGCCGCTCATAGGCGGCGCGCAATCTGACGCCGCCGATGGCGTACACCAGTCCGACCCGATCGGCGTAGTCGTGCGAGCCACTATAGAAATAATCGCCGTGGTACTCGTGGCCCCACGCCGCATACCATTGGCCGGATTCGTAGCTGACCAGCCCAGACCAGGCAATCGGATTCGTGGTGGCCGTGCGGTTTTCCGGCATCGATACCGCCACGCGCGCCGACACACCGCCCCAGTCCGGCGTGGCGTACTGGACAAGGTTGGGCTGGCGACGGTCGAACGACTGCGGCGAGACGCCATTCGCGGCGGTCACGAAGCCATTCCCCATGATCGAGTTGGACGCAAAGATCCCTGCCGTGAACGGGTCCACCTTGTACACCGACACGTAGCGCAGGGGCATCTCCCACTGCCCCATCCAGAACTGCCCCCAGGGGCCGCTCAGACCAACGGCGGTATTGCGGTCACCGATCTGCGCGGTGCCGGTGCCGTCCATGCGCAGGTTCGTCTCGATCTGGAAGAAGGCACGGTTGCCGCCTCCCAGCGACTCCCCGCCACGAAAGCCGAGCACCGACAGATCGTTGGACAGGCGTGCCAGGGACTGGCTGCGCCCGTTCCCGGAAACCTGGATCGACTCGACGTTCTCCTTGATGAAACCGTAGATCTGCACACCGTCGCTCTGGGCGGCGGCTGGGGTGGCTGCGCATAGCAGCACGGGAAATGAGGCAACGAGCGGTGCGAGCCGCCCCCGGTACAACGGTTCCATTTTGTCTCCATGTCGTTATGAGTACAGTTTCTTACAAACGAACTCACATTTGAAGTTCGTGTATACACCGATAAGAAACAGTATTCATCGCATGGAGACCGCCTGCAGATTCGACCGTTACCAGCTGTTGCGCACCTCCGCGTGCCCGGCGTCTTCCCCGTCCCCTTGTGCTGCACCACCGCGCTTCCGGTACCAGAGCCAGTAGGCCGCCGACAGCGCCAGCATGAAAGGCACGCCCGCCACCAGGGTCATCCTGAACTCCGGCGTGAACCACGTTGTCACCAGCGTGGCGAACATCAGCCCCGCGCCGAGCAGCGTTGTCACCGGAAAGCCCCACATCCTGAAGGCGAGCGGCCGCCCCCGGTGTTGCCGCCGAAAGAACAGATGCGTGATGAAGATCATCAGCCAGGTGAACATCGCACCGAACATCGAGATCGCCATCATCAGCATGAACGCGGCATCCGGATACACCACGTTGAGCACCACCGCGAAGGCGATGCCAACGGTGGACAACAACAACGCCGTCATGGGCACGCCGCGACCGTTGACTTGCCCCAGCGCCTTTGGCGCGTAGCCCGCGCGGGACAAGCTGAACATCATCCGTGTGGTGATATAGAGCTGGCTGTTCATGGCAGACAACGCCGCCACCAGAATCACGAAGTTGAACACCGCCGCGGCACCCGGTACGCGCGTGGCCGCCATCACCCTGACGAACGGACTTTCACCGGCGCCGGCCGCCGTCCACGGCACGATCATCAGCATCAGCGCGAGCGTCAGCAGATAGAAGAACACCAGACGCACCATGGTCGCGCGAAATGCGCGCGTGATGGCGGTCTCCGGGTCGCGTGCCTCGCCGGCCGCCACGGCAATCATCTCGATGCTCAGGTAGCTGAAGATGGACACGATCACCGCCACCCACGTACCCCACATCCCTTTCGGGAAGAAGCCACCATGCGCGGTGTAGTTGGCCAACCCGATGCCTGACTCGGCCGGCGCACGTGTCACCACATAGGCGCCGAGCAGGATAAAGCCGACGATGGCGGCAATCTTCAGCATCGAGAACACATACTCGACCGCGCCGAACACCTTGACGCTGGTGGCGTTGATGCCGATCAGCGCAGCGGAGAAACCGACGATCCAGTACCACCCGGGCACCGCCGGGAACCAGTACTTCATGTAGACCGCGATGGCCGTGACTTCCGTGCCGACCGCGAATACGATCGACGACCAGTAGGCATAGCGCACCAGGAATCCGGCCAGCGGCCCGATGTAATGCTCCGCATTGGCGCCGAACGAGCCGGAAGTCGGATGCGCCACCGTCATCTCGGCCAGGCAGCCCATCAGCAGCAAAGCGATCAACGCCCCGATGGCGTAGCTCACCAGCACGCTCGGGCCGGCGAAGCCGATGGCAAACCCGCTCCCCAGGAACAGGCCCGTACCAATCGCGCCACCGATGGCGATCATGGAGAGCTGTCCCGTGGACAGCCCCCGATGCAGCCCCTGCTCCCGCTCGACGATTGCGTCGAATCCCTGTTGCTGCCTCATCGCTTGTCTCCTCTTATTGTTCTGGCCGTTGCACTCAGGTCACTGACTTGCGCGTGCGGAACGCTTCCGTGTTCCACGCCTCGCTTGTGACGATGTCCTTCAGTGCTGCGATGGTGTCCCAGATATCGACATGGCGAACGTAGAGCGCGGCAAAACCGAAGCGCAGGATGTCAGGGGCGCGGAAATCGCCGATGATGTTGCGCGCGATCAGCGCCTGCATGATCGCGTAGCCCTCTGCATGCCGCAGCGATACCTGGCTGCCGCGTTGCTCTGCATCACGCGGCGTGGCCAGCGTGAAACCCAGTCCCGCCAGTTCCTGCTCGGCCAGTGCAATAAACAGGTCGCCCAGCGACACGCTCTTCTCGCGCAATGCTTCCATGTCGACACCGTCGAACGCTTCCAGCGCGCTCTCCAGCGAGATCAGACCGAGTTGCGGCGCGGTACCCGTCAGCATCCGGTCGATACCGGCATGCGGCGCGTACTCGTGCGTGAACGCGAACGGCTGAGCGTGGCCATGCCAACCGGAAAGTGGCTGACGGACATGCTCCAGGTGGCGCGAGGCGACGAACACGAACGCAGGCGCACCGGGGCCGCCGTTCAGGTACTTGTATCCGCATCCGACTGCAAAATCGACCTCGCAGCGATTCAGATAGACCGGCATGGCGCCCGCCGTGTGGCAGAGGTCCCAGACCACCAGCGCGCCAGCCTCGTGCGCGCGGCGGGTCATCGCCTCCATGTCGTAACGCTTGCCCGTCTTGTAGTTCACGTGGGTCAGCGAGACGATGGCCACGTTCTCGTCGATTGCGGACATCACCTCTTCCGGATCGACGCAACGCAACTCACAGCCCGTCATCTCCGCAACGCTCTCCGCAATGTAGACGTCGGTCGGGAAATTGGTACGCTCGGCGAGAATCACGCCGCGGCCGGGCCGCATACGGGTGGCCGCCACCAGTACCTTGAACAAGTTGACCGAGGTCGAGTCAGCCACGATCACCTCACCCTGCCCGGCGCCAATCAGCCGGGCAATGCGATCGCCGGTGCGCTGCGGCGCGGGATACCAATCGGCATCGTTCCACGAGCGGATCAGGCCTTCCGCCCATTCCTGTTCGATGGCCACCTTCATGCGCGCTGGCACATTGGCGGGCATCGCGCCCAGGGAATTGCCATCGAGGTAGATGGTGCCGGCCGGCAGCGCAAATCGTGCGCGGCAGCCAGCCAGTTTGTCTGCCGCATCCAGTGCGGCACAGTCTTCGCGAATCATCATGGGTTGCGGGAATGCTGCTAGAAAAAAGCGTGGAAATGCTGGTGTCCTGTCCGGACATCAACCCAGCGTGTCAGGCCGCGCGTCCGGGATGGACTTGTCCGCAGTGCGGGCAGCGGCGCTTGTCTTGCGAGGCGTAGAAGCTCTCGAAAAGAGGCGGGAGATCGGTGACGATGCTCTTGAGTTGCACCTCGACGCGATGCACCAGGTGACCGCATGCGTCGCAATACCACTCGAATCCGTCCAGCATGCCGGCGGGCCGCTGCCGTTCGATCACCAGGCAGGCGCTGCCGGCCTCGGGACGCTGCGGGGAATGGCGAACGTGCGGGGGCAGCAGGAAGATGTCGCCCTCTTTCAGGTCCACCCGCTCGCGCCTGCCGTCGACCCAGAGATTCAGGTAGGCGTTGCCGCGCAGCTGGTAGAAAAATTCCTCGAGCGGATCGTCGTGATAATCCGTGCGGTGGTTGGGCCCACCCACCACGGTCACGATGAAATCGCTGTCCTGCCACACCTGCCGGTTGCCGACGGGCGGCTTCAACAGGTGTGCATGCTCGTCGATCCAGCGCGGGAAATTGAAGGGCGCTCCGTAGGTCAGCATAGGTGTCTCTCTCCGTCGGTGTCGCGTCGCAATGCGCCACCGGCCTCTTGAATGGCTCGACCGGAGTCTAGGGGAGCCTCGCCGGCCTCGATAATCAAACATCCGGCGCTGGCTATCCCGAACAGGAATACCAGCGCGTCCAGAAGTCACCCTTTCGGAATGTGTCACTCAGCAAGGCAGCGGCACGTCGGGCACGCTTGCCTGTGCGGCCTCTCGCAGGCAAGCGATGAACGCACGGCCCGCCGCGCTCTGTTCCTTGTTCGAACGCACCGAGAATCCAACCGTGCCGAAGGCGCAGGTCTCCGGCAGGTCGAGAACGCGCAGCAGGCCGGCGCGCGCGAACTGGTTCGCCGCCACGCTTGGCATCAGTGCGATGCGTGGGGTCTCCATCAGCAGGCCAAGGTTGGTCAGCAGCGACAGCGACTCGACGACGTCCCCTGGCAGCGGCAGGCCGGCAGTACGGAACAGCTGCTCCGCTGCCAGGCGTGCCGGAGAGTCCGACGTCGGGAGTATCCACGCCGAATCGGCCAGCTCGGACAGGTGTCCCACGCGATCCGGCGCGTCGCCGTAGCCCTTGCCAACCACCGCGCAGAGCGACTCCTCGAACAACACCTCATGCGTCAGCGGGAAGGCCGTGGCAATCGGCAGTTCACGCTCGGGAAGGCGGCCGACGACGATGTCGAGGTCTCCCGTGGCCAGCGCCGGAAACAAGTGGGCGGTGGTGCCTTCCCGCACGGTCACCAGTACGTTCGGCGTGCGCGCCTTGAGCATGGAGATGGCCAGCGGCAACAGTCGTGCCGATGCCGAGATCAGCGTGCCGACGATGACGTGTCCGCTGGTCCCCAGCCGGAAATCGTTCAGTTCGTCGGTCATGTAGCGCAGTTCGGCCATCAACGACTTGACGCGCTGGCCAAGCAGCAACCCAAGCTCCGTTGGCATCACGCCGCGGTTGGAACGCAGGAATAGCGCGCCATCGAAGCAAGACTCCAGTTCGTGGATCACCTTGGTCACGGCTGGCTGCGTCAGACGCATGTCATTGGCGGCGCGCATCACCGAGCGCGTCTGCAGCACGCGCTCGAAGATCATCAGTTGGTTCAGCTTCAACCTGCGAATCAGCGAGATCTCGCTGAGTGGATTGACGGACATTTGAGCCTCGGAATCACAAAGTTGAGAAGTCCTGCGCGGGTAGCCAGCGATTTCCCGCGCTATACGTGCCGCATAGCGCACACACATTCGGGTCAACCCGCTATTACCAAACCCCCTCTGTGTATAAGAAAATAATCATCGGAATACACATACTCGTCTACGTATAATTTGTAACGCCCGAGTATACACGTTGAGGAAATACGCGGGAGAGAGGAAGACGCCGCCAGGCGAGGTCTTCCGCACGACGGCAGGGGGAGGTGCCTGCGGCGATGACCAGCGACCCACGTTGGCCGCGCCGCCGTGCGGATGGACGTTGCCCGCGACACAAGAAACGAAAAGATTCGGAGACACAATGAAAAGGAAGCTGCTTGTACCGGGCGCGATGCTGTTCGCATGCGCTGGTGCCTACGCCCAGAGCGCGGTATGGCTATCGGGCTACGTCGACCTGAACATCGAGCACCTGATTCAATCGGGCCCGGCCAGCGTCACGCGCATGACCAGCGGCGGGCTGAACAACTCGCGCTTCAACCTGAGCGGCGTCGAGGATCTCGGCGGCGGCTACAAGGCCGTGTTCACGATCGAGCCGATGTTCTCCGCCGACACGGGCGTGCAGTCGGCGCAGTTCCGTCAGTCCTTCGTCGGACTCAAGAGTGCGGACCTGGGCGAGGTGACGATGGGCCGCCAGTTCACGCCTTCATACTGGATTGCGGGTTATGCGGACCCGAGCTGGGCCGCCGCGTACAGTATGGTGAACAACATGGAGTTCTTCTACGCGTCCTATCGCGTGGACAACGCCATCCAGTACAAGACGCCGACCTTCTACGGATTCACCGGCCGCGTGATGTATGCGTTCGGACTCGAAGACACGACGCGTGCGGGGCGCTTCCTCAGTATCGGCGTGGACTACCGTAACGGCCCACTGTTCCTGGGCGCGGTCAGCGAGCAGCAGTACACACGCGACATCCACCAGGCGTCGCAGATCCCGTCGTCACGCGACAACTACTTCTCCGCGGTCTACCGCATCGGGGGCTTCGAGCCAACCGCCATCTTCCATACCTACAAGGGTTACTACGCGTATCCCCCCTATGTGGCGTTCAATTCGAGCGGCTGGGATGCCCAGATCGGCGCGCGCTGGAACATCGACGGCCGCAGCCGCTTGTATGGCAGCGTGGTCTATCGTCACGACGACAACAACAAGAGCATCACCAGCGCGACCGGTTTCGTGATCGGCTACATCTACGGCCTGTCCAAGCGTACCGATCTCTATGCCACCTACGCACACGTGCACAACCAGAACACGGTGCCGATCGCGTACCCGGTGACCTTCCAGTCCAACCCGAGTCCCGGACAGAACCCATCGGGGATGCAGCTTGGCATCCGCCACGCCTTCTGAACACACCCGCTTGCTGCCGGCGCTGCAGATGTGGCACCGGCTGGAACCACATCGTCTGATCAACAAGGAGTCAGTCATGCATCATCCCCAACGCCGGCATCGCCACACGGCCCTGACCGGGGGCTGCGCCCTGGCAGTCGCCCTGATGTCCACCGCCCTGCTGCCGCTGGCCGCGCGGGCCGCCGGCGCCGAATCCGCGCCTGCTGCTGCCACAACCCCTGCCGCCACCCCTGCCGCCACGCCGAACGCAGGCCAGGTCACGCCGGGCACGCCCAACGTCAAGGACCCGTACCTGGCAGGCTGGCTGCGCCTGACCCCCGACCGTCGGCCCACCGCGCTCAAGGCCGGCGTCGACTACGGCATGGACCCGGCCACCGGCGAGTTCATCTGGCCCAAGGCCACGCAGGAAGTCCACAACGGCCAACGCTTCCCTGGCGAGATGACCACGTGGGACAAGAACACCTATACGAAGAACGTCAAGGTTCTCGCCTTCTACCCGGGTGTCGGTTCGCCGTTCCATGCCTGGAACAACATTATCGACTTCGAGGGCAAGCGATACCTGTACATCCATGATCGCGACTACCTGCGCATCATGGACGTGACCGACCCCGCTCACGGCAAGGTGGTCTACTCGCAAGGCGGTGTCTGGGGTCCCAAGGGATCGAGCGAGAAGTATGATCCGAACACGGTGCAGGACTACCTCGGTGGCGCGACCATCGCCTGGAGCAAGAAGCTGGGCAAGCCGGTCATGGTGGCCTCGTACGAAATCGGCCGCTACGGCCTGATGCAGGAGAAGATGGAGCAGCCCGACAAGGTCGCGGCTCAGCGCCACTACAACTCGCTCAAGGGCTTCAAGGTGTTCGTCATGGACGGCCCGCTGCCCAGCCAGTGGAGATTGCTGGCAACCCGCACCACGGACACGCAGCATCCGGATGCGCCAGTGGGCCAGCAACAGGGTTCCGGCTCGCTGGACGCGCCCGAGTACTACGGCGGCAAGTACATGATCGTTGCGTCGGCGCCCGACGACAGCTACGCCCTGACCGAATACCCCAACTATCTGTACTCGCCCGGATACCAGGTCTGGGACATGTCGGACCCGGCCAATCCGACCTTCGTGTCGCAGGTGGCGGTACCTGGACAGATCCTCGGCAACGCGGAGCATGAACAGACCTACCTCATGAACCCGCGCGCGGGTAACCGCACCTCGTGGATGGGGGCACGCAATCCCATCTTCCTGCCCAAGTCGCTCGAAGCGGGCGGCAAGATCGGCTTCGGCGCGATGGGTGGTCTTGGGTTCTATGCGTTCGACCTGTCCAACCCCGCCCGTCCCAAGATGCTCGGCAACGTCAACACGCCGCCGAGCTACGCCGGCACCGAATTCGACAATGCCGACGTAAGCCAGTACGAGCGCACGGGCTACGTGTTCACGAACGGCTATCCGATGAACCGGGATTGCTACGAGCCGTACAAGGACATCTTCGTCGTCGATGCGCGCGATCCCGCGCGCCTCAAGGTGGCGGCCAAGCTGCCGCGGCCCGAGATCCCGCCCGGCGCGCCCTTCACCAGCTTCTGCCAGCGCGGCGGCAACTTCGGGCCCAAGCGCGCCAACGCCATCGGTCAGCCCGGCGGCTGGCGTCAGGGCATCGTGCCGTACTCGTTCTATAACGCCGGCGTGCAGATCTATGACGTGAAGAACCCGGCGCAACCCACCATCGCCGGCTACTTCATCCCGCCGCTGGCCGACGAGACGCAGTTGCCGTCTTACACGCTGGGCAAGGGCGTGTTCGCGATCTACACGGAGTACGACCGCAACATCATCTGGGCCTTCACCGAAGACGGCGCCTACGCGCTGTCGACGCCGTTGCTCGGCGAACCCGTGCTCGGCGCGCCGGCAAAGCCCTGGCCGCGACGCTAAGCATGCCGGCCCGCCACGCCTTGCCTGGGCCGGCGGGCCGGTCTTTCAGGCGACACGATGAATTGATGAAGTCGAAGATGACGTCGAAGATGAAGTCGAAGAAAGCGTTTGTTTTTGCGGTGTTCTCCACTTGGGCGGCCGTGCTCGGCCTGTTGAATCCGGCCGCGCACGCCGCCCCTTCTTCCAGTGAGGAAACCTGCCGCGCGTGTCACGCGCTCGATACGGTCAAGGTTGGGCCGCCATTCCGTGCGATTGCCTCGCGCTATCACGACGATGCCGACGCCGTCGACAAGCTGAAGCAGAGCATGCTCCAGGGTAGCAGCGGGAAATGGGGCACTGCGCAGATGCCGCCCAATCCCATCACGCCAGCCGAAGCCACGCGCTTCGCGCACTGGATCCTGCAGCTTGCGGCACCGGGCCAGCGCAACTAGTGGCCGCCGACGCGCCGGCTGCCACATGCGCGCCGGCGGCGTCGCGCTCAGCCTGCCAGATCGACCGGATGGGCCGGCGCAGCGTGACGGAACCATCCGTCCAGATTACGCAGCAGCGCCTCGTGCTGGGCCACGCGCGTTTCGGGCGAACGGCCCGCCATGTGCGGCGTCAGGATGACCTGATCCATCTCGCGAAACGCCTCGGGCACCAGGGGCTCGGTTTCCAGCACGTCGAGCGCGGCACCACCCAGTTCGCCGCGTCGCAGTGCCTGTACCAGCGCCTCGGTATCCACCACGCTGCCACGCGCCACGTTGACAAGCAGGCCGTCGGGACCCAGCGCGCGCAGTACCTCCGCGTCGACCAGATGCCGAGTGGCCGGACCGCCGGGACAGGTCAATGCCAGCACATCGCTTGCGGCCGCCAGCGAACGCACGTCGCCATACGGCGTGCGGTTCGGCTGCAGGGCGCCACTGCGGCGCAGGTAAGCCACGCGCATGCCCACGGCCTCTGCCAGCGCGGCCAGACGCTGGCCGATATTGCCAAGCCCGACGATGCCCAGGGTCTTGCCGCGCACGCCCGGCCGCGGCGCGCGCAGCGCATCCCATTGCCCCGCCTTCAGGCCGCGATCGAGCATCGCAATGCCGCGCGACCACGCCAGCATCATCGCCAGCGCGTGGTCCGCCACGACCTGGCTATTGGTATCCGGCGCATGGCACACGCGCACGCCACGCATCCGCGCCGCATCCCGCTCGATGTTCTCGTAGCCGGCCCCAAAGCTCGCCACCAGTTCCAGCGCCGGCAATGCGGCCATCTCGGCCCCGGTCAGTCCCGTAGAGCCATTGGTCAGCACTGCGCGCGCCTGCACACGCTGCGCCTCGTCCACCGCTG
The DNA here is from genome assembly GCF_002335265.1 of Cupriavidus sp. UBA2010. Classification (NCBI taxonomy): domain Bacteria; kingdom Pseudomonadati; phylum Pseudomonadota; class Betaproteobacteria; order Burkholderiales; family Burkholderiaceae; genus Cupriavidus; species Cupriavidus sp. UBA2010. The sequence goes on along the minus strand of NZ_DDCI01000001.1, from coordinate 44,547 downwards.
TCCACGGCACGAACCGGTAACTCGGCGCGTGCGCCCGCAGCCAGTCCTGATCCAGTGGCAGCCGCGTCAGCACGACCACCTCCCCTTCGTCTTTCATGCACGCCAGCGACATTGCCTCGCTCCCTTTGGCTCGTTGTTGATGGGTTCCGCGTCGATACACGGTACGTGGTGAAAAGTATCACTTACGCCTTGACATGTATACACGTAGAAAATAAAGTATTCACAAACGCGGATGTGCATAAAACGAACCGGGAGACCGAATACGTGCTGCGCATACCAACTTTGTCCGACAACACCAAACAGGAGACATGGTGAATTGGTATAGCCTCGCCACTTTTGAACTTGCCGGCCGGCAGCAACCCGGCCTGGTCGTCGAGAACACGCTCTATGCGCTGGCCGATGTGGGCCAGGCGTGCGGCATCGAGGCATCGCGCCTGCCGCAGGACCTGAATGTGGCACTGGCGGACTGGTCGCGCCATGCGCCGCTGCTGGCCGACGCCGCCGCACGTATTCCCGCACTGCGCGCGGCTGGCAAGCTCGCCGCCGTGGACGCTGCCGCTACCTATGCGGCGCCCTATCGGCCACGCCGGATCTTTGGCACCGCCTCAAACTTCTACGAGCACGCGGACGAGATGGGCACCAAGCTGGCCGCCCGCAGCGAAAGCCAGCCCTACATCTTCATGAAGGCTGAAACCAGCGTGGTGGCCACCGGCACCACGGTGCTGATGCCGCCGGAAACCAAGAAGCTCGACTGGGAAGTGGAGCTGGGCGTGGTGATTGGCCAGGCATGCCGCCATGTCAGCGTGGAGGACGCGCTGTCGGTGATCGCCGGCTATACCGTGTTCAACGACATCAGCGCGCGTGACCTGAACCGCCGCACCGACTATCCGTTCACGCACGACTGGTTCCGCGGCAAGAGCTTCGATACCTTCGGCCCGATGGGCCCGTGGATGGTGCCCGCGGCCTGCATCCCCGATCCGCAGAACCTGCGCATGACGCTGCATGTCAACGGCGAAGTCATGCAGAACGGCAACACGTCGCAAATGATCTTCTCGGTGGCCGAGCAGATCGCCTACCTGTCGCGTATTCTGACGCTGCAACCTGGCGACCTTATCGCCACGGGCACGCCGGACGGTGTGGGCATGGGGCGTGGAGTCTTCCTGAAGCCTGGCGACAGCATGACGGCCTGGGTCGAGCAGATCGGCACGATCGAGAACCGCGTCGCGCTGGAACCGGACGCACGCTAGCCACGCGCCGGCCACAGCCCGCCTCGCCAGGCAAACCAGGCAGGAGACAATCACATGACCCCCATTCGAACCCGCAAGCTGGGCCACCTCGTCCTGATGGTGCGCGATCTCGAAGCATCGACGCGCTTCTACACCGAGGTCCTCGGCCTTACGGTGTCCGACCGTATCGCCGACCAGATGGTTTTCCTGCGTGCCGGCGAGGACCACCACGACCTGGCACTTTCGCGGCTTCCGCCCGACGCGCCCGACCGCGACACCCCGCCCAGCTACACACGGCCAGGGCTCGAGCATTTCTCGTACTACGTGGAATCGCTCGATGAAATGCAGCGCGCGGTCGAGGTGGCACGCAGCCACGGCGTCACCATCGAGCGTGGCATCGGGCAGCACGGACCCGGCGGCAATTGGTTCCTCGTCTTCAAGGATCCCGATGGCAACAACGTCGAGATCTATACGGAGATGCAGCAGATTCCCACCGGCAGCGAGCACACCGCGCAGACGTGGGAGCGAAACCTGGAATCGTTTGACCGCCATCGCCTTGCACACTTCGTGGTGCCACCGGCTCCGGGCCTGCTCGCGGCCAAGCAGCGCAGCGAGCAGCGGCCCGCCCCGGTAGAGGACGACGATGCTGGCAAGGACACCGGCGGCGGAGCGGGCGCATGACCGGGAGCGCCATGCCGGTGGCAGCGGCGTTCCCGGGACTCTCGTCCTCGCAGGCCAGCGCCATGCTGGCCCTTGGACCACGCTGGACCGATGACATCCAGGCCAACCGTCGGCAGGTATGCACGATCTACGACGGCGTGCATGCGGCACAGCCTGCCGACGGCATCCGCAGCCACGCCGACATTGCCTACGGTACGCACGCACGGCAACGGCTCGATCTCTATCTGCCGGAAGGCAGCGCCGCCGGCGATGACCGGCCAGTGGTGGTCTTCGTCCACGGTGGCGCGTTCATACGTGGCGACAAGGATGCCAGCCCGCATATCTACGCCAACGTGCCACGCTGGTGCGCGCGGCAAGGCTACATCGGTGTCAACGTCGAGTACCGGCTGGCTCCGGAGGCCCACTATCCCGCCGGGGCCGAGGATGTGGCCATGGCGCTGGCGTGGTTGCGTGCCCATGCACGCGCCCATGGCGGCGATCCACGGCGCATCGTATTGATCGGCCACTCCGCGGGCGGAAGCCACGTCGCGAGCTGCCTCAGCGATCCGGCCTGCGGCGAGAACGGCTCTGGCGTGGCCGGTGCCGTGCTCGTCAGCGCACGCCTGCAGGCCGACACGCTGCCGGACAACCCCAACGCCAACGGCGTCGCCGCGTACTACGGCAACGATCCGGCACTGCAACTGACCCACGCGCCGATGCCCTTCGCGGGGCGCCTGCGTGTGCCGTTGATGGTGGCCTTCGCGGAGTTCGAGAATCCCTACCTGGATCTGTACGCGCTGCAGTACGCGGCGCGCGTACGCGAAGCGCAGGGTCGCAGCCCGCGCGTGGTGCAGGTGGCACGCCACAACCATACGTCGATCGTCGCCCACCTCGGCACGGCCGACACCACGTTCAGCCAAACCCTGAGCGAGTTTCTGGAGACGGTCACGCGGATAGCCACGTAGCCCTCAACCCACCGCCCCCACCGACCCACCAGACAAGCATCAAAGAAAAAACAGGAGACAAAGTCATGCCCACCCAACAACTACGGGGCGTGTTCACCCCCGTCGTCACCCCGTTTCATGAAGACCTGTCGATCAACCTGCCCGCTTTCGTCGCGCACTGCAAGCGGCTGATCGCCGACGGCGCCGGTATCGCGATCTCGGGCACCAACAGCGAAGCCTGCTCGGAAACGTTCGAGGAACGCATCGCGCTCGTCGACGCCGCCATCAATGCGGGAATCCCCGGCGAGCGCGTGCTGGTGGGAACCGGTTGTTGCGCGATCGACGATGCCGTGGTGCTGACGCGCCACGCCATCGACCGTGGTTGCGCGGGTGTACTGGTGCTGCCTCCGTTCTTCTTCAAGAACGTGAGCGAAGACGGTGTCTTCGCCTACTACAGCGAGCTGATCGCGCGCGTCGACGATCCCGCCCTGCGCATCGTGCTGTACCACATCCCTGCGATGTCTGGCGTGCCCATCTCGCTGTCGCTGATCGAGCGCCTCGTGCAGGCGTTCCCAACGCATATCGTGGGCATCAAGGACAGCAGCGGAAACTGGGACAACCTCGTGGCCATGCTCGAGCGTTTCCCGTCGCTCTCCATTTTTCCAGCCTCGGAACTGCTGATGCTGCGCAGTCTGTCGCTGGGTGCCGCCGGCTGCATCTCCGCCACCAACAATATCAATGCGCGCGCCATTGCGCAGGCATTCGCCGACGCAGCCGACGCAGCGCGCCTGCAGCCAGCGATCGCCGCGGTGCGCAGCACGGTGGAGCGATTCCCGATGGTGGCCGCCGTCAAGCACACGCTGGCGCAGCAGACCAGCGACCCCAGCTGGCGTCACGTGCGCCCGCCCCTTGTGCCGCTGGCGGCGGATGCCTCCAGCGAGTTGCTGCAGGCACTGGCCGGCATTCCCGCCATGGAGGCGCGCGCATGAATCCGCCGCCACTTGCGGCGTACTCGCCTGCGCGCCGGGCCGGTGGCCATGTCCACCTGGCCGGCATGAGCCCGCGCACGCACGATGGATGCGCAGGCGTGTCGACCGGCGCCAACGGCGAGCGTGTCTATGACCTCGCCGCGCAGACCGAGTGCGTGCTCGACAAGATCGATCGTGCCTTGCAGGCGGAAGGACTCGAACTGGCCAACTGCGTGACGATGACTTGCTATCTGGTCGATATGCGCGACTACGCCGCATTCAATGCGGCCTACGATGCCATCTGCATGCGCCGCTTTTCCAGCGCGGGCCGGCCCTTGCCGGCGCGTACCTGTGTGGCTGTGGCCGCGCTGCCGCATCCTGACATGCGCGTGGAGATCACCGCGACGGCCTGGGGGCCAGACACGCCGGAAAGCCCGGGCAACGCACGGGGCGCCGCATGAGTGCGCCAGTCGCATCCGATGTGCTCGACACCCTGTTCCTGACGGCCCGCAGCCACAACGGCTGGCTCGACGGGGACGTCTCCGACGCCACATTGACCCGGCTCTACGCACTCGTCAGCCAGGGACCGACCAGCGCCAACTGCAGCCCGATGCGCCTGGTCTTCGTACGCTCCGACGCCGCCAGGGCAAGGCTCCTGCCTACCCTCGCGCCAGCGAATGTCGACAAGGTCAGGCACGCCCCGGTCACCGCCATCGTGGCCTACGACACGGCGTTCCACGCGCTCGGCGAAACCTTGTTCCCGCACCGTCCCGCCATGTTCGACACGTTCGCAGCGGACCCCGCACTGGCTGCGGAAACGGCGATGCGCAACGGCTCGATGCAGGGCGGCTACCTGATTCTGGCGGCGCGCGCGCTCGGCCTGGACTGCGGCCCGCTCTCCGGCTTCAATGCGGACGCGGTGAACCGCGCCTTCTTTCCCGACGGGCGCTGGCGTGTCAACTTCCTGTGCAACCTTGGCAAGGGAGACCCGGCGCGACTGTTCGCAAAGCTGCCGCGATTACCCTTCGATCAGGCCTGCCGCATCGAGTAGCACTGACGGCCGCAACCCATCACAATATCCCCCTGCGCACAGAGCCAGAAGGCCGGTGCAGGAGAACTGGAGGAGACCATGAACATTTCCCATCTGCGCGCCCGCCTGCGCGCCATCACCCGCGGGGCCGCGCTGGCGCTATGCGCGCTCGCTGCCGCCCCCGGCCATGCCCAGGAGCCCTGGCCATCGCGGCCGGTCACCATTGTCGTGCCCTTTGCGCCGGGCGGTAATACCGACATGATCACGCGCCTGATGGCCGAGCGCCTGACCAAAGCGTTCGGCAAGCCATTCGTCGTGGACAATCGCGGCGGTGCGGCGGGCCTGATCGCGGCCGAGTACGTCGCGCGCGCGCCCGCCGACGGCTACGTGCTGTTCATGTCCACGCTGACGCAGATCGTCACCGCGCCAATGACCAACAAGATCCGCTACGATCCGGTGCGTGACTTCGTGCCCATCATCAACGTCGGCGGCAATCCTTTCGTGCTGACGGCCAGTACGCGCAACAACTTCAAGTCGCTCGACGACCTGGTGCGCTATGGCAAGGCCCACCCCGGCGCGCTCAATGTCGGACATGCCGGCAATGGCGGCCTGACGCAACTCTCCGCACTGCTGTTCCTGAACCGGGCCGGCATCCAGGCCACCATGGTTCCGTATCGCGGCGGCGCGCCGGCGCTTGCCGATGTGCTTGCCGGCCAGATCGACTTGTACAGCGCCAGCGTGTCGGAAGTCATGCCCTACAACGGTACCGGCAAGGTGTCCCTGCTGGCCGTCTCCAGCGACAAGCGCCTGCCAGTGCTGCCAAATGTCCCCACCATCGCCGAGACCTTCCCGGGCCATGAGGTGGATACCTGGAACGGGCTGGTGGGACCGGCAAAGATGCCTCCGGAAATCGTCGACCGCATCGCCGCCGAATCGAAGAAGATCATCGCCGAGCCGGAGTTCCGCGCGCGCCTGGAGAAAGCCGGCATCATCCCCTTGGGAGAGACCCGCGACGCCTTTGCCCAGCGCATCCAGAAGGATCGCGCGAAGTGGAAACCCGTCGTCGAGGCAGCTGGCATCCAGCCCGAGTAAGGCTGGGCCGCAGGTATTCCGACCCGGAATAGACAACGGCGAAGGATTCAATTTCCAGCGATGTGACCGCTGCCTACACTGCGTCTCAGACCATCGCCGGAGACTGCACCGTGTCGCTCCCTTCCGCTCTCTATCGGAACTACGTGGATGGCCGCTTCGAAGAAGCGGCCAATCTTTTTCCCAATCTCTCACCGGTCGACGGAAGCATCGTCGGCCACATCTGCGAAGCCGACGCCAGCCAGGTGGATCGCGCGGTGCAAGCCGCACGCGCCGCAATGGAGGGCCCCTGGGGTAATACCAGCGCCGCCGAGCGCGCCCGGGTGCTGCACGCCATTGCCGACGGCATCGAACGGCGCTTCGATGAATTCGTCGCCGCCGAGGTGGCCGATACCGGACGTACCGAGCAACAGGCGCGCGCGCTCGACATCCGCCGCGGCGTGCTGAACTTCCGCACGTTCGCGGACCTGGCCAGCCAGGCGGGCGGCGACTACTTCGACATGAGGACAGCCGAAGGCGACGTCTTCAGCTACACCGTACGCAAACCCCACGGCGTGGTCGGCATCATCTCTCCGTGGAACCTGCCCATGCTGCTGATGACGTGGAAGGTGGCCCCCGCGCTGGCCTGCGGCAACGCAGTCGTCGTCAAGCCATCGGAGGAGACCCCCGGTAGCGCCACGCTGCTGGCCGAGGTCATGCATGAGGCCGGCGTGCCGGCGGGTGTCTTCAATCTCGTACACGGCTTCGGCGGCGGCTCGGCAGGCGAGTTCCTGTCGCGGCATCCGGGCATCGACGCCCTCACCTTTACGGGTGAATCCCGCACCGGCAGCACCATCATGAAAGCGGTGGCTGATGGCGTGAAGGAAATCTCCTTCGAACTGGGCGGCAAGAACGCCGCCGTGGTCTTCGCCGACTGCGATTTCGACAAGGCCGTGGCGGGCGTGATGCGCTCCAGCTTCACCAACACCGGGCAGGTATGCCTGTGCTCCGAGCGCGTCTACGTGGAGCGGCCAATCTTCGAACGCTTTGTGGCGGCGATGAAGGCGCGCGCGGAAGCCTTGCGCATCGGCTACCCGACGGTGGAGGGCGTGGAGATGGGTTCACTGATCTCCCGCAATCACCGCGACAAGGTGCTGTCCTATTACGCGCTGGCGCGGGAGGAAGGCGCGACTGTCGTCACCGGTGGCGGCGTGCCACATTTTGGCGACGCGCGCGACAACGGCGCCTATGTGCAGCCCACCATCTGGACCGGCTTGCCGGACTCGGCACGCTGCATTCAGGAGGAGATCTTCGGACCGGTCTGCCATATCGCGCCGTTCGACACCGATGCCGAGGTGGTGAAGCGCGTCAACGATTCGCGCTATGGACTCGCCGCCTCGGTGTGGACCCGCGACCTCGCGCGCGCGCACCGCGTCACACGGCAGTTCGACGTCGGCATCGTCTGGGTCAACACCTGGTTCCTGCGCGATCTGCGCACGCCATTTGGCGGCACCCGGCTGTCCGGTATCGGCCGCGAGGGTGGACGCCATTCGCTCGACTTCTATTCCTCACTGACCACCATCTGCGTCAATCCCTGACGCCATTGCGAGAGACCGCATGCTGAACCCCGAACTCATTCAGGTTGCGGACCAACTCCGGTTCGCCTCCGAGCATGGCCAGCCTTGCCCGCCCGTGCGCGATGCCATCGCGCGGGCCGCCAGCGCCGGCGCCGATCCACTTGCGCTGGCCTACGCCGTGCAGCAGCGCAACACCGAGCACGCACTCGCCGCCGGCCGCCGGCTGGTTGGCCGCAAGATCGGCCTGACATCCGTCGCCGTGCAACGGCAACTGGGCGTGGACCAGCCAGATTTCGGCATGCTCTTTGCCGACATGGTGCGCCAGGACGGTGAAGAGATCGACTGGGGCGATGTCCTGCAGCCCAAGGTCGAAGCCGAGATCGCGCTGGTGCTGGAGCATGACCTGCCGCACGCTGCGCACACCGTCGCCGACGTGATCCGGGCAACCGCGTTCGCGCTGCCCGCCATCGAGATCGTTGGCAGCCGGATCGCCAACTGGGATATCCGGCTGACGGACACCATTGCCGACAATGCCTCGTCCGGCCTCTACGTGCTGGGCACGCGGCCCGTTTCGCTCGCCGCGCTGGATCTGCCGCATTGCGGCATGGTCATGGAACTGGCCGGCGAACCGGTCTCAGTGGGCAGCGGCGCGGCCTGTCTTGGCAATCCGTTGAATGCCGCCGTCTGGCTCGCCAACACAATGAGCCGCGTTGGCGCACCGCTGCGCGCCGGCGACACCATCCTTACCGGCGCGCTCGGCCCCATGGTCGCCGTGCAGCCGGGCAATGTCTTTACCGCCAGCATCGAGGGCCTGGGTAGCGTGACCGCGTCGTTCCAGGCCGTCAGACAAGGAGACGCCTGAGATGAAACCCTGCAAGGTAGCCATCATCGGTTCCGGCAACATCGGCACCGACCTGATGATCAAGATCCTGCGCCACGGCAAGCATGTCGAGATGGGCGCCATGGTGGGGATCGATCCCGCCTCGGAAGGCCTGGCGCGCGCGACGCGCCTCGGCGTGCCGGTCACCGCCGCCGGCATCGACGGCCTGCTGGCCATGCCGGAGTTCGGCGATATCCGCATCGCCTTCGATGCCACCAGCGCTGGCGCGCATGCCCGCCACAACGCCACGCTGCAGGCGCACAACGTGCGCGTGATCGACCTGACGCCAGCCGCAATCGGCCCCTACGTGGTGCCCAGCGTCAATGCCGGCGAACATCTTGATGCGCCGAACCTCAACATGGTCACCTGCGGCGGCCAGGCCACCATTCCCATCGTGGCTGCCGTGGCCAGCGTGACGCCGGTCCACTATGCGGAGATCGTGGCCTCGATCGCGAGCAAGTCCGCCGGACCCGGCACGCGCGACAACATCGACGAGTTCACGGAAACGACCTCGCGCGCCATCGAATCAGTGGGCGGCGCCAGGCGCGGCAAGGCCATCATCGTTCTCAACCCGGCCGAGCCGCCGCTGATCATGCGCGACACCGTGTGCTGCCTGATCGACGAAGCCGACACCGCGGCGATCGAAGCCGCCGTGCACGCGATGGTGGAACGCATGCAGGGCTATGTGCCCGGATACCGGCTCAAACAGCGTGTGCAGTTCGACCGCATCGACACACCGGTGAATGTGCCCGGCCTCGGGCCGACCACCGGCCTGAAAGTCACGGTCTTCCTGGAAGTGGAAGGCGCCGCGCACTACCTGCCCGCCTATGCAGGCAACCTGGACATCATGACGAGCGCCGCGCTCGCATGCGCCGAACGCGTCGCACAGGCATTGGGCAATCATCATGCCCTGTCGGCAGCAAGCTAAGGAGCCGGTCATGACCGACAAGAAACTTTATATCTCCGATGTGACCCTGCGTGATGGCAGCCACGCGATCCGTCACCAGTACTCGGTTCCGCAGGTACGTGCGATCGCACGCGCGCTCGATGCGGCAGGCGTGGACTCGATCGAGGTGGCGCACGGCGACGGCCTGGCTGGCTCCAGCTTCAACTACGGATTCGGCGCCCACACCGACGTGGAATGGATCGCGGCAGTGGCGGAGTCCGTGCAGCGCGCAGCGGTGGCCACGCTGCTGCTGCCGGGCATCGGTACCGTGCACGACTTGCGCGAAGCCTACGCCGCCGGCGCGCGCGTGGTCAGGGTGGCCACGCACTGCACCGAGGCCGACACGGCGCGGCAGCATATCGAGACCGCGCGGTCGATGGGGATGAATGTCGCCGGCTTCCTGATGATGAGCCACATGATCCCGCCCGACAGGCTGGCCGGCCAGGCAAAGCTGATGGAAAGTTACGGCGCGCATTGTGTCTACGTGGTGGACTCCGGTGGCGCCTTGACCATGGACGGCGTGCGCGCACGCTTTCGTGCGTTCAAGGACGTGCTCGATCCAAAGACTGAGACCGGCATGCACGCGCACCACAACCTCAGCCTGGGCGTTGCCAACAGCATCGTCGCGGTTGAGGAAGGTTGCGACCGCATCGATGCGAGCCTGGCCGGCATGGGCGCGGGCGCGGGCAATGCGCCGCTGGAGGTCTTTATTGCCGCTGCCGAACGCATGGGATGGCACCACGGCTGCGATCTCTACCAGTTGATGGACGCCGCCGACGACATCGTGCGCCCGCTGCAGGATCGCCCCGTGCGCGTGGACCGTGAAACGCTGGCGCTCGGCTACGCCGGCGTGTATTCGAGCTTCCTGCGCCACGCCGAGAGCGCGGCCGGCAAGTACGGCCTGAAGACCGTCGATATCCTGGTCGAACTGGGGCGCCGCCGCATGGTCGGCGGACAGGAGGACATGATCGTCGATGTGGCGCTCGACCTGCAGCGGTCGGGCAGCGCGAAGAGCAAGGAGGCAGCATGAGCCATCACGCAGCCATCGCAGGCGCCCTGGACGCGGCCGCGCGCGACGCCGCGGCGATCGGCCAGTTCAGCGCGGCCTCGCCGTTCACGCTTGACGAGGCCTACGCCATCCAGGCCATGTCGATCGAACACCGCTGTCAGCGCGGCGAACGCCGCGTCGGCATCAAGCTGGGTTTCACCAGCCGCGCCAAGATGGTCCAGATGGGCGTGGACAGCCTGATCTGGGGATGGCTGACCGACGCCATGATCGAGGAAGACGGCGGCCGCGTGGACCTGGAACGCTATATCCATCCGCGCGCCGAACCGGAGGTCTGCTTTCTGACTCGCCGCGACATCACTGGCCCGCTGACCCTGCTGGAGAGTGTCGACTACCTGGAGGCCGTGGCGCCGGCGATCGAGATCATCGACTCGCGCTACCGCGATTTCCGCTTCACGCTGGAAGATGTCGTGGCCGACAACTGCTCGTCGGCGGGACTGGTCGTCGGCCCGTGGTCGCGCAATGTTGATGTACTGGCCAATCTCGGCGTGGTGCTGCGCATCGACGGCCGCACCAGGCAAACAGGTTCGACCGCCGCCATTCTCGGCCATCCGCTGCGCAGCCTCGTACAGGCATCGCACGTGCTGACGCGCGCCGGCGCCGTGCTGCCAGCCGGCAGCCTGATCATGGCGGGAGCGGCCACGGCTGCGGAAGCGTTCGTGCGCGGCAACCATGTTTCGGCAACGATAGGCGCGCTTGGCCGCGCTTCTTTCCTGGCGGCATGACGCCATGCCCGCCCGGCTACCGGGCGGGCCTTCACAACGAAAAGAGCAAACATGCAGGCAAACTCCGCTTCATCAGTGGTGACCGGAAAGGCCACGCCACGCGGCACCTTTCCCCATGTGCGTCGCGCTGGAGACTTCCTGTTCGTCTCGGGCACCAGCTCCCGCCGCGCCGACAATACCTTCGAGGGTGTCGAGGTGGATGCCATGGGTACGACCGCACTGGATATCCGCCGGCAAACCCGCGCTGTGATCGAGAACATTCGGGACATCCTGCGCAGCGTGGGCGCGGACCTGGAGGACGTGGTGGAAATCACCAGCTTCCTGGTGGATATGAACGACTTCGGTGGCTACAACGCGGTGTATGCCGAGTACTTCGGCTACGAAGGACCGACCCGCACGACCGTGGCCGTGCACCAGCTTCCGCATCCCCACCTGCGCATCGAGATCAAAGCGATCGCCTACCGTCCGCTCACGTCCCAGGCAACATGAAGAAGATCGATATGCATGCCCACTTCTTCCCGCGCATCACCCGGGAAGAAGCCGCCGCGCTGGACGCGGACAACGCGCCATGGCTCGCCGTCGACAGCGATGGCGAATCGGGCCACATCATGGCCGGCGACAGACGTTTCCGGCCCGTCTATCGCGCGCTATGGGACCCCGCGCTGCGCATCGAGGAAATGGACCGCAACGGGCTGGACATGCAGATCGTATGCGCCACGCCGATCATGTTCGGCTATGGATACGACGCCAGCGCCGCAGCCACGTGGGCGCGCCGGATGAACGACCTCGCGCTCGAGCATTGCGCCTATCGCCCGCAGCGCCTGAAGGCGCTGGCACAGGTGCCGCTGCAGGACCTGGACCTGGCGTGCATCGAAGCCTCGCGCGCCAGGGAGACCGGCCACGTTGGCGTGCAGATCGGCAATCACCTGGGTCCGCACGACCTGGATGACGAGCGCCTGGTCAGTTTCCTGGTGCATTGCGCGAACAACGATATTCCGGTGCTGGTGCATCCATGGGACATGATGACCGACGGGCGCATGAAAAAATGGATGCTGCCGTGGCTGGTGTCAATGCCGGCGGAAACGCAACTCGGCATCCTCTCGTTGATCCTGTCCGGCGCGTTTGAGCGGATTCCGGAAACGCTGAAGCTCTGCTTCGCCCACGGCGGCGGTGGTTTTGCGTTCCTGCTGGGTCGCGCGGAGAACGCCTGGCATTGCCGGGATATCGTGCGGCAGGACTGTCCCCATCCGCCCTCCCACTATCTGAAGCGGTTCTCCGTGGACAGCGCGGTGTTCGACGATCGTTCGCTACGTCTGCTGGTAGAAGTCATGGGTGCCGACCACGTGATGCTGGGCTCGGACTACCCGTTTCCGCTCGGTGAACAGGAAATCGGCAAGCTGGTCGCCAACAGCCCCGACCTCGATGAAACGGACCGGACGCGGATTCTGGCAGGCAATGCCATGCGCTTCTTCGGTCTGACAGGCTGAGGGCCCCGCTGCACATCGGTGCTCCGCCGCTGTATCGGACAGCGGCGGACATGGATGCCGCCTCGCCCGGTATCAGCCCGCGCTTTTCGCGCCGCCGGCCTGCTTCGACTGGATCAGTTCCATCACATGCAGGGTGAGCCGCGTGGTGTGGCTGCGCATCGCCAGATAGGCCTGCTCGGGATGGCCGCCCAGCACTGCCTCCACGATCTGCTGGTGCTCGCGGTGCGAAACCTCGAAGCGGCGCTCGACGCCCGACTGCGCCGCGCGGAACGGCGCCAGCCGCTCACGCAGGCTTTCCACCGCCGCTACCAGGGTCGCATTCTGGGTGCCCTGGCAGATCAGTTGATGAAAGCGATGGTTCAGGGTCAGGTAGGCGTCACTGTCGTGTTTCTCCGCGGCGGAGATGGCCTCTTCGTGCAGGAGTTCCAGCTGCCGGCGCTGCATCGCGCTCATACGCTGCGTGGCAATGCGGCAGCACAGCGACTCCAGTTCGCACAGTGCCTCGAGCATATCGGCGAGTTGCTCGGGGCTGGTATTGATCACCACCCCGCCGCGACGCGGCACCAGTTCTATCAGGCCGCGTGCATCGAGCAGCCGTAGCGCCTCGCGCACCGGCGTGCGCGATACCTGGAAACGCTCGGCCAGCGCAGGCTCCTCGAGCTTCGCGCCGGGCGGCAGCGCGCCCGAGATGATCTCGTCGGCAAGTTGCTGGCCAATTTGGGAAGCGATGGTGGTCACGGTGTCCTCAGGTCTGGTACGCGCTGGATGCGACGCAATTATACGCGATGAAGACTGGTTATTTTTACTTACCGATATGAGTACGTTTTTCTTTTATTGAACACACTTTACGTGTATTGTATACATTCAAGTCGAATCGAATCCGGGCGTCTGACCTGGATCCGCAACGACGAGAAGACACTGACCACAAAGAGGAGCACACCCATGAGCAGCAAACTGCGCCATATCGCCTTGTCCGTCCCCGACCCCTGGGGCGCGGCCGAGTTCTATCAGCAGGCCTTTGGCTTCCGCAAAGTCGGCGAGACGGATTCGTCGCTGGCGCGCGGCGTCTACCTGACTGACGGCACGATCAGCATCGCCCTGCTGAACTACAAGAGCGACCACGCTGCCGGCGAAGACCGCGGCAAGGACTTCGTCGGGCTCCATCACATCGGCGTGTGGGTCGACGACATCGTCGAGGCACGCAAGACCGTGGAAGCAGCCGGAGGCCGCTATTACATGGGCGAAGTCCCGGTGAAGGGCAACATCTTCTACGAGGTGAAGTACCGCGATCCGAACGACATCATCATCGACCTGACCGACCACGGCTGGGGCGGCGCCTCCAAGGAAGCAAACGGCGACGACAAGGGTCCGGCCCTGCGCAATCCCGACCTGAAGGCCGACCGCAGCGGCATCTGACGGGCCTTCGCGCGCCGCCGGCGCCCCGGTCGGGGAGACACGGGCACCCGGTGCGCGCCAGACCTGCCCTGCGTCCGTGCGAGCGCACGGCACGCAGGGTTGCGCGTCGCGGCCATCAACGCATGGCCTTTAACGCGATGGAATCAACGCCGCCTCGCCGCCCTTGAGCCTGCGCAGGAACCATTGCCCTGCGGGCCCTGGTGGCGTGTCCTTTCGGTAGAGCGCAAACATGGAAATGGGCGGCGTATGCGGTTGGAACTGCTCGAGCTGCAATCTGACCAGGTGGCCTGTATCCAGATCGTGCTGAACCATCTCGACCGGCATATGCCCCCATCCGAACCCCGCGCGCAGGAAGGCGTGCTTGGCACCCAGATCGGCCAGGTGCCAGGTCTGCGGTGAGAACACGTCGAAGCTCATGCCGTCGGTCAGCGATGTCCGGTCGGTCAGCACCAGTTGCACGTGCGCCTTCAGGTCTCGCGGCCGTAGAACCCCCTTGCGGGCAGCCAACGGATGTGCCGAACTGGCCACTGTCACCATTGGCACATCGAGCAGCTTTTCTGCATCCAAACTCTCCGGGACGGAAGGCATCGAGCCGCTGATGCCAAGCCGGCATTTCTGGGCCAGTACGGGCTGCAGGACCGCGCCAAGTGCCTCGACATAGAGCCGCAGTGGCGTGTGGGGAAATGCCTTCCGGAAGGCATCGACCGCCTCAGTCAACGAGGCCATCGGGTACATGACGTCCACGACAACCGAGAGTTCGGGTTCCAGTCCGTCGGCGATAGCCTTCGCCCTCGACTTGAAACCGTCCATCCCGCTCACGACCAGACGAGCCTGCGCCAGCAGTGCCGTGCCCTCCTTCGTCACACGCGGATAGCGGCCGGTGCGATCGAACAGTTGCACACCGATCTGGCCCTCCAGATTGGCAAGCGTGTGACTGACGACGGACTGCGCCCTCCGTAGTTTGCGGCCGGCCGCGGAGAAGCTGCCTTCGTCCACGGCAGCAATAAAGGTGCGGAGCTGGTCCAGCGAGACGGCGTCGAGCATCTATCTATTCCGTAGATGGAAAACATCTAGAAATATAGGCTACCGATATGGATTTCACCCGCCTAACCTTCTTCAGCAACGGGGCGCAACCCCCGCAAGCTTCCGATCCACGCAACCCGTCTTTCATGCTCCTACCTAAAGGATGCTCGTCATGAACAAGAATCTCGCAGTTCCGCAAAACGTGATCCCGGCCATCGGCCGAATCCTCATCGCCGCCATCTTCCTCATCAGCGGTCTGGGCAAGCTAATGGCCCCCGGCGCAACGATGTCCTACATCGCGTCCCTGGGATTGCCCGCACCGCTGCTGGGCTATCTGGGCGCCCTGATCCTTGAACTGGCAGGCGCAGTGCTGCTGGTTGCTGGTTATCGCACGCGCATCGTCGCCTTGTTGTTGGCGGCCTATGCGGTGGTGACGGCGCTGGTCTTCCACCATGCGCTGGCCGACCAGAATCAGATGTTCCACTTCCTGAAGAACTTCGCCATGGCTGGAGGGCTGCTGCAGGTAGCAGCCTTCGGCAGCGGGGCATTTGGTCTGGACGCGCGCCGCGCACCGGCCAGCCAGGCCATCGCCTGACCAATGCACAGACAGGGGAACCCATCATGAGCATCGCCTCAGAGCTGTTGCAGCTTCACCTCCGGTGGCTGGTCGACGACAACCAGCAGTGGCAAGGGCTAATTGCCGATGACGTTGTGTGGGACCTGCCCTATGCGCCGAGCCTCGGGCATCCGCTGCGGCTCGAGGGGCGCGAAGCGGTGATCGAGCACGCGGCTTGGTTCATCGGCGCGGTCAAGGACTTCCGCTTTTTCGACGCCGTCGTCACTCCCACCGCGGACCCGCACCACGCCGTGGCACGGGTGCGTGCCGAAGGGTTGATTCCGTCAACCGGACGTACCTACCGCCAGGAGTATGTCGTCTTCCTGACCGCTCGTGACGGGCGCATAACTCATCTGCGCGAGTATTTCGACCCCGTTCAGGCTGCACTGGCGCTCGACGCCCCCATTGCAGGCATTCCTTCAAGGAGCATCCGATGAAAGCCATACGAGTTGCCGCCTACGGCGGTCTTGATGCAATGACCTTGGCATCGCTGGACGATCCTGTACCCGGCGACGACGAAGTCCTGATCGATGTCGCCGCCGCAGCGGTCAATCCGATCGACTGGAAGATCGTCAGTGGCGCAATGAAAGCGTTCATTCCTCTTCGCTTGCCATTCACCCCAGGCGTCGACGCCGCCGGCACGGTGCTGGCGGTCGGACGCAACGTGAGCACGCTGGCGCCGGGCGACGAGGTGATGGGCTTCATCGGCATCGTGGGCGCCTACGCGAGCCGCATCGTGGTGGACCCGGCGCGTCTGGCTCGCAAACCGGCACGGCTGAGCTTTACAGACGCGGCGGCGACTCCGGCCGCCACATTGACCGCGTGGCAGGCGCTGCATGAGCATGGTGAGCTACGCAAAGGCCAAAGCGTTCTGATTCACGCGGCAGCCGGTGGGGTAGGCAGTGCAGCGGTACAACTCGCGAAGCTTGCGGGGGCGCACGTCATCGGCACGGCTTCGGCCGGCAATCGCGAGTACGTGCAGAGCCTCGGCGCCGCGGAGGTCATCGACTATCATGCGACGGATTTCGCGAAGCAGGTCTCTGATGTCGATCTGGTGCTCGACCTTGTTGGCGGCACCACGCAGGCGCGGTCATGGTCGGTGCTGAAGCGCGGCGGCATTCTGGTCTCCACCGTGAGCAAGCCGGACACCGAGCGCGCCAATGAAGCACAGGCAACTGGCAAACACTTTGCGACCCGCTCGGATGGACCGCAGCTTGCCGCATTGGGCGCGCTCCATGCATCGGGCGATCTGCGCATCCACATCGATTCGGTCTTCTCCCTTCCAGAAGCAAGCCACGCCCTTGCAAGGAGCATGGGCGGCCATGTACGGGGGAAAGTGATTCTGGATATGGCTGCGTAGCAAGTGACTAAGTGCCGAAACGAACCGCCGGCGAGAGCACGAACGACTCTCGCATGTCGCGTACTTCCTCGACAGGACTTCGACCGAGGCCCGGGCATTTCTTCGGAGGCGCCAGACCATAGCGTGCGTGCAACATGGAACAAGAAATCCCGAATTCCGAGTATCGCTCTTCCCGCAGACTTCTATGGTCGGCGTCCCGGCTCCGCGCACAGCAACATGCAAGCCCGATCCTCCCCCGGCGGCGCCCGCTTTTTTTTGTGTTTGATGACGCGACTCTCGATTCACACGCCTCCCGCGTGCCGCTGACAGGATGGACACGACCGTTGGATGCATCGGGGTATAAAGCGCCCGTCACGCCGCATTTTCGCTGCGAGCGGACCTCCGGCCCAGAATAGACGCGCCGCGATCATGACTGCGGTCCTGCCCGGCAGGCAGTTTGACTTTGACTACATCGGCTACCAAGATGGACAGCAAACCGGACGCTGTCGACCCCAACAGGCGGTCTGAACTGCCTGCCTGCGCTGCGCCCGCCCCTCGCCTCCGGAGAACGTCAGCCATGGAAGCCGAACCGGTCGTTACGCAACCCAACGAAGCCCCTCAGAACGAAAGATTCTGGCCTCATGGCTGGTGGCGCGTGATGGAAATTCGCATCGGCATCTTCCCGCTGCCGGTCTATATCCTGGCCGCCGTGCTGCTCGCTGTACTGATCTCCATCCACAAGCTTGCCAACGAGATCTCGCTGGTCATAGTCCTGTTTGCATTCTGCGGCTTCACGCTCGCGGAGATCGGCAAGCGCATCCCTCTTATCCGCGCCATCGGCGCGGCGGCCATCTTCGCCACCTTCGTGCCATCGGCGCTGGTGTACTACAAGCTCTTGCCCGAGCAGGTGGTCAAAGTCACAGCAGACTTTACCAAGGCATCGAATTTTCTCTACCTCTTCATCGCCTGCATCATCGTCGGCAGCATTCTTGGCATGGATCGCCATGTGCTGATCAAGGGCTTCCTGAAGATATTCGTGCCGCTGGCCGCGGGTTCCATCGCGGCGGGCGCGGTCGGCACGCTTGTCGGCACCGCGCTCGGCCTCGGTACCTCGCACACTTTCTTCTATATCGTCGTGCCCATCATGGCCGGCGGCGTCGGCGAGGGGGCGATTCCGCTCTCCATCGGGTACAGCGAGATCCTTCACCAGGACCAGGGCCTCTTGTTCGCGACGGTACTGCCGCCCGTGATGCTTGGCAGTCTTACCGCGATCATCCTGTCCGGCACGCTGAACTACCTGGGCAAACGCTACCCCGCCTATACCGGCGAGGGCCGTCTGCAACCCGGCGAGCACGATGAACTGGACGCGAACCAGAAGGAAATCACCGGGCACGTCGATGTGGACCACATCGCCGCGGCGGGCGTAACGGCGCTGACGCTCTATGTGGTCGGGATCATGTGCCATCGCCTCTTCGGTCTGCCAGCGCCTGTGGCCATGCTCTTCATCGCGGTACTGCTCAAGCTGACGCAGGCCGTGTCACCACCACTGCAGGAGGGTGCATTTGTGGTGTACAAGTTCTTCTCGACGGCGGTCACCTACCCGTTGCTGTTCGCGATCGGCGTGTCGTTGACACCTTGGGACAAACTGATCGCCGCATTCAACCTGCCGACGATCATCACCATCGTCGCCACCGTGGCAACGCTGATGGCCGTTGGCGCCTTGGTGGGCACCTGGCTGAAGATGTACCCGATCGACACCGCCATCGTAACTGCCTGCCACAGCGGCCAGGGAGGAACCGGGGACGTGGCGATTCTTACCGCCGCCAACCGGATGACGCTTATGCCTTTCGCGCAGATTGCAACCCGCATTGGCGGCGCCGTGACGGTCACGGTGGTGTTGATCGTGCTCGCCCGGATGCAGTAAGAAGGACGCGACTGTGGTCCCTTTCCGGCCAACAGGAGCCACTCGGGAGCGGCCGCCGCTCCGGCGAACGGCCGCGGGGATTCACCCGGCTTGGCGCGCGGTGCCGAAACGGCACGGTCTTGCAAGTCGCACGACGCACATCTGCAAAGGAGCGGCGCTATACTTCGCGGCGATGCGTCCAGCGCATCCCCACCCCGCACCGAGAGAACCCGCTCCATGACCGAAGCCACCGCCCTGACGCCCGACGAACTCCAAGAGCTTGACGATTTGCTGGACGACCTGCGTCAGCGCGCCGAGGAAATCCCGCAATGGGAGTTCTGCGACGGCTTTCTCACGGCCTTGGTCTGCACGCGCCGCCGCATCCCCGCTGCCGACTACCTGCCCATGCTGCTGGGCGACGGCGCGGCACTCGATGTGGCCGAGGGCAGCCCGCTGCCGTTGCTGCCCGCGTTCCATGAAGCGGCCCAGCAAACCCGCTTTATGGAGCTGTGGCAGCGCCGGTGGAACGAGGTGGAGCACCAGCTCGACCAGCCCGTGGAGACGCTGGAGGACGAACGCACCTTCCATCCCGAGGCCATGGACATCCGCGGCGCCATCTTGAGCTTGCCCCAGGAAGAGCGCGCCGAGATGGATGGGCGGGAAATCCCGTCGTTTGGCCAGGTGTGGGCGCTGGGCTTCATGTTCGCGGTGGAGAACTGGCCCGAGGACTGGGCCGCCCCGCGCGACAAGGAGGCCGCCCAGTGGCTGGACGACGCGCTCGACAGCATCGTCGCCCTGACCGAGGACGACACTGGCCAGCCCGAGGTCTGCATGTACAGCGAGGATGGCCCGCCCAGCACCAGCCAGGCGCGCGTGGAAACCTTCGGCGAGGCGATCTGGGCGGTCTACGACCTGCGCCAGATCTGGAAGAGCCTGGGTCCGCGCGTGGAGGCCGTGGTGAGGGGCGACCAGCCCGGCCGCAACGACCTGTGCCCTTGCGGCAGCGGCAAGAAATTCAAGAAGTGCCACGGCAGATAAGGGAAAAGCGCTTTCTCGCAGCTTATAGCTGCTTGTACCTTGTTTTTCGACTGGCGTGCCGGAGTGCCATCGCTAATGAGGCACGCATCGGCCTCAGCCGGGTGACTTAGGGTCGACACAGCCGGCTTTTGCAGTAGACTCGCCGCCCACCAAATGCTGTTGCACCTTAAAAACGTTTCGTTGGGCGCCACGAACTCTTTCGTGCATGGCGCCATCCATTCGTTGGCGCCGCACCGCAGATGAATTTCCCATGCGGTACCGGCCGGCAACCCGGCCATCACCAGGCCGATCAGTGCCATTCAGCCAGAATTTGCCAATTGTCTGCCCGAATTGCTCAGGCGAGTCGCATGAGGGTGGCTGGTCGCCGCCGTCCAACGTCGAGCGACCAGTGGCCGGCCGACGACTTGCTCGCGGCCGGTTTCACGCCTCAAAAGGACGGGGCGACGCCGCCGCAGACTATGACCGTGACAATTGCTGAACGCGGTCGTCCGTCACCTTGAGCACGCATGCCGCATCGCTGCAAACATTACGTTGCTGCTTGATCCAGTCCATCTGCTGGGCTTTGAGTTGCTGCGGGTCTGCTGCCTTCTGTCTGGCGGCAGCAAATGCGGCGCCGAGGCGCTTGTCGGCTGCAGCGGTCTCGGGGGTGGAGCAGATCAGCTTCTCGATCTTCGTGCTCGCCTTGGCGCAGTCGAAGCTCGCTTCGATGACGGCATTCGCTGCCTCCTGCTGCCCGCTGACCTGTGGCGCGGTTTCGCTCGACACCTGGGGGAGAGGCTGTGAAGCCGGCGCCGAGTCGGCCGGCGACTTTTCTGCTACGGGCGCCGCCGTCTGGACGTTTGCCGGTGTGGGCGTTGCTGCGGCCTGAGCAGACGCATCGGGTGCGGCGGGCGATGCGACTTGCGCTGCCGCCGTGCCAGTCGCCGCACTCGATGCAGCCTTCTGCGTATATTCGGCGGCTGAAAGCAAGACCTCGATGGTCTGGATCGCGTCAATGAAGCGTGGCTTCTCCGTCTGGACTTCCACCTGGAACTGGCCGTCCTTGCCGTCGATCTTCGCGATCGTATAGGTGATGTCGAACGGTACCTTCTTGGTGTTCGGGTCCATTAACGACATGCCCTGTTCAATAAGGGTAGCGTTCTTCTTGATCTCTTCGTCCTTCTTCGCAGCCGCAAACACCATGCTGGCGCCGAGGATATCTCGATCGGAGGCACTCGCCGGAAGATTGAGGGCTTGTGCGAGGTCCGCACGGGCGGCGGCCCTATGCTCGGGGCTGGCACCCTCGTCGCTCGCTTCCTTGACCATGGCCATGACGTCCATGACGGAATACGTGCCCATCAGTTTCCGCCAGTTCTTCCAGAGTTCGGTCTGATAGGCGGGGTCGGATTGACTGCGCTGGAGGGCGTTGATCGTAGTGTCTGACACCTGGTAGTTCGCCACACCTTTGCACGAGTAGCTCTTGAGCTTTTCATCGTGAGCGACCACCACGGGTTGTTCGATCGTGAAGTGAATGCGCTGTTTGATCTGATCGGCAAGTGCGCCGGTGTCCTTGGTCACCAACTCCGTGAGAATTTCGCTGGACAGCTTCGTGGCCTCAACGTCGCCACAACTCGGAACGTCCTTGCCACAGCCGGCGAGGCCGGTGACTGCCAGAACCGCGACAAAGGGGTACAGCATCTTCTTGTTCATTTGGACCCGGAATAATAAGTTTGCAGCGCGATGTCGGCAACGTGCTGCGGATGTCAAACATCCGCCGGGAATCATATCCAGCCCACGGCTGCACGCAACTGTTCCTTGAGAGATGAGGACTGATTTTCAGCGCTTGTTGTTTTATCGCTTGGTTGAATTGCGCTAACTGGCCTCCATGGCGAAAGCGACTCGAATACGCGGTGAATGAGCGGACATTGAGCGGTGCTTTTGGCAGTTCTATATTCATGACATTTGAATTGGGGATGATGCGCACTAACCGTCTTGCTGGCAGGTTAAAGGCCATCTGGTTCTTCTCGTGTAAAAGACACAGGTCAACAGTTCACCGTGAGGAGTCTCACTGCGGGGGACTCCAACCGTTGTTTAGTCTGGCAAGCTTATTCAGGAGCGTACAGACTGCTGACGCCGACGCCATCCACAGGCATGCCGCCTGCATAGCGAGGCATGGGTAATCCTTGCGCCCATCCCTCAGCCAATATCTGCACATCACGGACAGGATTGGATGCCTTGGCCCGCTCGTTGCGGATGCGACAGGTTTCCGGGTCCATCGCAAACAGGGCGCGCGCAAAGATCCGTCCCTGTTCGGCCAGCCTGGTTGTCTTGGGACTGCGGATCTTTGTGAATTGCTGGAAGACTTCGTCCAGACTGCCGCTTGCGCCCTCCAGGCACCGAGCTAGATGCCAAGCATCTTCCAGTGCCTGGCAGGCACCTTGCCCCGATGTCGGCAAAGGCGCATGTGCTGCATCTCCAATCAACAACACATTGGCCCGACTCCATGTATGCAGTGGCTCCAGGTCATGCACAGCAATCAGCCGGATGGCATGCGCAGGCGTAGCCCGAATGATGCGGGCGACAGGCTCGGGCCATCCGGCGAATAGATCCTCAATCTCCTTGCGAATTCCTGAGGTGGAGGTTTCCCCAGGTAATGGCCGCGCCTGCGCCGCTGCCCAGTAGAGCAAATCGGTCCGGATTGCCACGCATCCGAAGCGCGTGCCCGCCCCCCAGAAGTCCTGAATCGCGATATCGTCGACCAGCGCACTTTGTCCTTGCGCCACGCCGATCCAGTTCACGAAGCCCTGGTAGATCGGCGTGTTGTCACCCGCAACAAATTTGCGCGCCACCGAATCCATACGGCCGTCGGCGCCGATGAGCAAGTCCGGACGGATGCTCACGCCGTTCTCAAAATGGGCCACAGCCTTGCCATGGGCATCCAGATCGATGGCCGCCGCACGGTGTCCGAACTCCACCGGGATACCTGCCCGCGCCGCATGTTTCAGCAACACAGCCTGCAAGTCCCGTCGCAGCACCGTTTGGGTCGGATACCCCATCGTCCGATCCAGCAGCGCAATATCGACGCCTCCCAGAGCGTTGCCTGCCGCATCGTAGCGATGCGCCATCACAGGCCGGCCACCAACAGCCTCAATGTCTCGCAGCAGTCCCAGCTCTTGCAGCACAAAGCCAGCATTGGGCCAGAGCGTCACGCCAGCTCCCATGGTCGCAGGCGCCGCCCGGCGCTCATAGACGCGGGGGCGGTACCCCTGCTGGTGCAAGGCCAGCGCCACGCTCAGACCCGCAATGCCGCCGCCAAGTATTCCAATTTCCACGGTGAAGCTCTCCTTCTCAAACGGTCCTGATGCACGGCCAAGGGTGATGCATCGGACAAAAATGGCATCTTAGATTCCACTGGCAGCGAGAACTAGCATGTGAAAATGGGTAGATTTCATACCTCAAACGGGATAATCAATGCGCGATGCACTTGATCTGAATACTGTCCGTGTCTACGCGGCAGTCGTCGATGAGCAGAGCTTTGCTGGCGCATCACGCCTGTTGGCCATGCCCTCGTCGAATGTCAGCCGCCACGTCGCAGCACTGGAGCGCAGACTCGGCGTACGCCTGCTGGAGAGAAGTACCCGCCATCTGCGCATGACGGAAGCCGGCCGGCTGCTCTACGAACGCGCAAAGCCCTTGCTCGACACCTTGCTCTCCACGGAGGAAGAGCTTGGCGTGGTACAGCGCGAATTGCGCGGCCCTCTGAAGATGTGCATGCCCGGCGAAGCGCCAAGGCTGCTGGCTCCCATCCTGGCCGAATTCTGTAGCCTCCATCCCGGCATCGAGCTGGAATGCGATACGCGGATGACCGGACTGGAAGTGCTTCGAGAGGACGTCGACCTTTCCATCGTCTTCCATCGGGGTCATCAGGAGGACAGTGCCTTCATCACCCGCGAACTCGCCACACTGCCCAGCATCGTGGTCGCAGCTCCCTCCTTGCTGGCCAAGACTGGAATGCCACGCTATGTGCGAGAGCTGAAATCTCTGCCCTGCATCACCACCCTCAGCGCACTGAAGGGCCAGCCCTGGCAGTTTCAGGACGCGGCGGGCGAAATCGTCAAGGTGCCGGTCCGTAGCCGCTACCGCGTCAACAGCGGAGAACTGGCCGTGGCGGGCGCACGGCAGGGCATCGGTTTCGCGATTGTGGCGGCTTACCCATGCCAGGAAGATCTTGCCGCTGGCCGATTGCAAGAGGTGACACTGGACCTGTGTCCTGCGCCGTTGCAATTGCTTGGTGCCTACAGCCACCGGCATTCCGTAACAGCGCGTGTGCGGGCATTACTGGAATTGATTCAGATGAGGTTAGGCGAACTGGGCAACCTCGCGAGGTGAAATGCGCGATGCATCTGAATCGCCGAATGTCTGCAATGGGGCGGTAGCCGCCTTCTGCGCCAGAAAGCCTATGCCTGGATAGGCGGAGGGCCGAGACCGGCCAGATCCGGACAACCATCTTGCAGGCTAGCAAGCCGCTCGAAACGCGGTGTGCTCTTGAAGATCCATGGCGGGGTGCTACCTCCCATTCCAAGATTCATGTTGAATCAAATCACTCCAAATACGCCCTTTGGGTTTACGCTTTAGCTTCTCTAGGCGACTCCTTCGCAATTGCCGGGGATGGTGATGCAGACCTTTTCGTGGCTTTCGCAACCAGGTGACACGGTGCGTATGAACAGTGTCGTTCCGCCAGCGCAAATCGGCTTCCGATTTCGCAGCAATGCGTTGATTGGTACTCACGGGATCGATGCACGCATCCGGTGGCGCCACGCAGTTTCACAAAGCACGGTCATACGACTGCTGCAGGTAGCGGGCTTTGCCCTCTTCTTCGCGGCATCGCTGGCGTACGCACAAGACACCGTTCGCGTGCGAGGCACTATTGAGCATGCCGAGGGTCAGACCGTTGTAGTCAAGTCGCGTGAGGGTGCCAAGTTGAAGGTCTTGTTGGCCGACAACGCCTCAGTCGTTGCCGTTGTGAAGGCCTCGATTTCTGACATCAAACAGGGCTCATTCGTTGGGGTCGCCGGGATGCCGCAGGCAGATGGGAGCCAGAGGGCAATCGAGGTGCTCATCTTTCCCGAGACCATGCGTGGGACCGGCGAAGGACACTATCCGTGGGACCTTCGGCCGCAGAGCACCATGACCAACGCCACTGTCGTCCACATCGAGCAGACCGTAGCCGAGGTCGACGGACGCGTCTTGAGCGTGAAGTACAAGGATGGCGAGAAGAAAATAATCGTGCCAGCGAATGTGCCAATCGTGACCTTCGTGCCGAGTGACAAGAGCGAGCTCAAGCCTGGGATGCACATTTTCATCAGCGCTGCAAAACGGCTGCCTGATGGGACGCTACAAGCATCGCGCGTCAATTTCGGCAAGGACGGGCTCACACCGCCGATGTAATTGTGGCAACGGATCAACCTCGGCTTTCGGCAATGTCGTACGGCGGCCCTGTGAACGTGAGCCGAGGGCGGAGTTCGGCCATGGGGCGACATTCGTCACTGCATTAAAACTGTTGACGATTCACACCTCTTTTCTGTGCATGAAGGCAATGAAAATGACGACGACCATGCTTGAGTCCGCGTTGACCTGTCCACATTGCGGGTTCATGTCGGTCGAAGTGATGCCGACAGACGCCTGCCTCTACTTCTATGAATGCACGAAGTGCAAGGCCTTGCTTTCCCCGAAGTCTGGCGACTGTTGTGTCTTCTGTTCGTATGGCTCGGCCAAGTGCCCGCCCAGTCAGGAATCACGTGCTTGCTGCGCGGATTCCGCTACTCCAGCCAAACGTTGAGCGCCCGCTTTCCGGAAGATCGATCAACCCGTCTTCGTTCAGCCTTTTCGCCAGCTCGTACTGCCCTCCCCCGTCAGCCCTGTTGCCCCGATACGAAAGCGCCAGTCGGTTCGCTTTGGCGAGCCTCGGCCAGAATCCAGTCCAGAAATGCATTCTGCGCGGCGCTCCGTGGCCGCTGTGCGTCGACACAGGTGAAATAGCCGCGCCCGGTGTCGACTCGCAAATCAAAAGGCATCACCAGTTCACCGGCTTCCAGCTCGCGTTCGATCAGGCAGGGTTGTGTTAGCGCGATACCCAGTCCGGCCTTCGCCGCAAAGATCAGATTGATGCTCAGGTCGTAGCCTGGGCCCAGCTTGGGTGCGACCCCGAGTCCGGCCGCCTTGGCCCAGAGCGCCCAGTTTTCCGGGAAATTCGTATGGTGGAGCAGCGCCTCTTGAAGCAAGTCTCCGGGACGCTTCAGGCGCGAAAGCAATGATGGCGCGCAGACCGGAACGAGTTCGCGTCCGAGTAGGTATTTCACTTGCATTCTGGCCGGCCAACGTCGCTTGGGGCGCTTCACCTCAATCCAGACGTCGATGTCATCGCGGCTGAAGTCTTCGTCATGGCGAAATTGCCGCATTTCGACGTCCACATCCGGGTGCGCCTCCCTGAAGCGCGCGAGGCGGGGAAGCAGCCATTGAGTACCGAGCGTGGGAATCACGCTCAGCCGCAGCTTTCCGTCAGCGCGTGGCCCCTGAAGCCTGGTCGCCGCAGCCTCGAGGGCCAGCACATGGCGCTCCGTCAATTTGCGCAACTGGCGGCCTTCTTCGGTCAGCGCCACACCCTGCGATGATCGCTCGAACAACTGGCAATCACCGAGGTGCTGCTCCAGACGTTGCACCGCTCTGCTGACAGCCGCCTGGGTGACGCAAAGCTCCTCGGCCGCCAGGCGGAAGCTGCGCAGGCGACTCACCGCCAGAAAGGCATGCAGTTCCACCAGTGAAGGAGAGCGAATTTTCATGGGTCATTACATTTTGTTATCGTGCTCAATGGTTTTGTCGTTTGCTTGCGGATCTGCGTCTGCTTAACCTTCGGGCAACGCTAACTCGCACGCCGGCAATGTCCATCAATCGTCGCACCTTTCTCAAAGCAACCGCCCTTGGCAGCCTTGGCGGCCTGGAACTGCCCGCCTTTGCCGCCGACAAATATCCCACACGCCCGATCACTCTGGTTGTGCCGTTCTCCCCGGGTGGCTCGGTTGACGTGTCCGGCCGCCTGATCGCCGAGAGGTTGGGCAGAGCGATTGGCCAGCCTGTGGTAATCGACAACCGGCCCGGCGCCGGGGGCGCCATCGGTTCGACGTATGTAGCGAAAGCGCAGCCGGACGGCTACACCCTCATCGTCACCTCGCAGAGCACGCATGTCGTGAATCCGGCGATGAACCCCAAGCTGCCCTATGACGCCGTGAAGGGCTTCTCGAATATCACGCTCATCAGCCGACTGTCAAACGTGCTGCTGTGCAATGCATCGCTGCCGATTCGCAACTTCGCCGATCTGGTCAAGTACGCGCGGGCCAATCCCTCCGCGCTGAACTATGCAAGTGCCGGGACGGGTTCGGTGTCACACGTCAGCATGGAGCTTCTCAAGACCCAGGCGGGTATCCCGATGACGCATGTGCCCTATCGGGGCGCCGGAACAGCGTTGACCGACCTGCTGGGCGGGTCGGTGCAGCTGACCTGGAACAATCTGTCCTCCAACCTCGACCACATCCTGCAAGGCAAGTTGCGTGCGCTGGCCGTGGCGGCACCGGCGCGCGTGCCGCA
The DNA here is from genome assembly GCF_002335265.1 of Cupriavidus sp. UBA2010. Classification (NCBI taxonomy): domain Bacteria; kingdom Pseudomonadati; phylum Pseudomonadota; class Betaproteobacteria; order Burkholderiales; family Burkholderiaceae; genus Cupriavidus; species Cupriavidus sp. UBA2010. The sequence goes on along the minus strand of NZ_DDCI01000001.1, from coordinate 17,015 downwards.
ACTGCCGGATGTGCCAACCTTTGCCGAACTCAAGCTGCCTGACCTGAATGAGACATCATGGACCGGCCTTGCCGCCCCGGCAGGGACGCCGCATGCGATTGTTCAACAGCTCTACCTCGCGGTACGCAAGATTCTCGCGGAGCCTTCGACTCGGTCCATCTGGACTGCGAAGGGCATGATCGTGCCCGAGGACATCACGCCGGAAGCCTATACCAGGGAAACTGAGCAGCGCATCAAGTTCTACCAGCGCATCGCCAAAGACAACCACATCACTTTGGATTGACGATGGCCATCGATTCCAAGGCAGTTACAGCGCTTCCCGACCTGCTCCCCCTGCACGACGAGCTTGCCGCACTGCGGCAGCACATCCACCGGCATCCGGAGCTGGCCTTTGAGGAGCACGACACCGCGGATCTGGTTGCCGGGAAGTTGCAGGAATGGGGATACCACGTAACGCGCGGCATCGGAAAGACGGGACTGGTTGGCCAGTTGCGCGTGGGAAACGGTGACAAGTGTCTTGGCCTGCGCGCCGACATGGATGCCCTGCCTATCCAGGAAGACACCGGGCTTCCCTACGCCAGCATCCGGCCCGGCCTCATGCATGCGTGTGGACACGATGGCCACACCGCGATGCTGCTTGGCGCGGCAAAGCACCTTGCGGCCACGCGGAACTTCTCCGGTACGTTGAACCTGATCTTTCAGCCTGCAGAGGAGCGCGGGTTCGACAGCGGCGCCAAGGCCATGGTGGCGGATGGTTTGTTCGATCGCTTTCCTTGCGACATGGTGTTTGCCATGCACAACCATCCCGGCGCACCCCAAGGCCGGTTCCTGATGCGTCCGGGACCGTTTCTCGCCGCGGGCGATCGGGTGTTCATCAAGGTCATCGGCCTGGGGGGCCACGCCGCGCGCCCTCATCTGGCGGTCGATCCGCTTGTGGCAGCGGCTGCCATCGTGATGGCACTCCAGACCGTAGTCTCCCGCAACGTCCCCCCCAACGAGTCGGCAGTACTCACGGTTGGCCGGCTACGTGCGGGAGACGCACTGAATGTCATTCCGGGCGAAGCCGAGATCGGGATCAGCGTGCGCTCGTTCAGTCCGGAGGTGCGCGCACTACTGAAGGATCGCATCACCACGCTGGTCCACATGACTGCCGAATCGTATGGCGCGAAAGCTGAAATCCGCTATGTGGAAGGCTACCCGGTAGTCGACAACGCCGCCGACGCAGTTGCCTTGGCGGGGGAAGTTGCCATGGCACTTGTCGGCCCAGCGGACGTGGACCACGACTATCCGAAGATGATGGGTAGCGAGGACTTCGCCTACATGCTGCAGGAATGCCCGGGGGCGCTCGTCCGTATTGGCAACGGCCCATCTGACGGCGGGCGCGGCCTGCACAACCCGCGCTACGACTTCAATGACCGCAACCTGGCGTTGGGTGCAGCGTACTGGTGCCGACTGACAGAGACGTTCCTGGCCTGAGCGCAGCCTGAAAAACGAAAGCAGTATGTGTGGCGGCGAAGAGGGGCAATCGAACAGCTCGCATGGGTCGGGAAGAGGCGGCCTCGGCTTCTCAGCGGCCGTCCGTCCGCGGCCAACTTCGGTCACTGACTCGCGCTTCATCGCGGGAATTCGAGCGTCGGCGACTTCCGGCTAACGGGTCGTCGCGAACTACCCCAACACGGCGCTGACGGTGAAGCAGGTAGCCTCATACAACAAGCGGCAATATACAAGGCTGGGGGGGACGCCGGTGACGCATTGTCAACGATGCTCGGATGAGAGCGGTGCGCGTCGGAGCCGGAACGGCCCTTACACGCAGCGTGCATTCTTACCTGGGATCGGGTTCAGGCGGGTCAGGAGTGCCCACCGGAACCGTGGCAAGCCGCCCCCTCTTGCTTCCAAGCTCTCCCAATTCTGTTCGCATATCGACTGACCGGGTCTTCATAGACTGGCCCGCCACAATCCCACCACGTCCAGTCCGCTGGAGGCGCAATAGTAATCGTTCTATCGCCAATTTCTCAGGACACCAGCGTCATCCTGTAGAACAGCTCCACGCGCTCCACCGCATCGCTGCCGTCTTCCTGGAAGCGGCGGATGTGCTCGCTCTGCGTGTGATGCGCTTCCTGCGCGGCCGGGTTTTCCCAGTGCTCGACGAAGACGAAGCGGCGCGGATCATCCTTCTGCTCGAACAGCTCGTAGCGTAAGTTGCCCGCATCGCAACGCGACGGCTCTACCACTGCGCGCAGTTTCTCCCGCAGTTCGGCTTCGCGTCCTGGCTTGGCATACAGGACCGCCAGCACATAAAAATCGTCCATTATTCGCTTCCCTCGCATCAGACAGTAGTGTCTGCACCACTAGTCAAACGCACTGCGCACGCAAGGACATTCCAGCACCGCAGATCGCTCTGTCCCACCCCCGAAGCATCGCCTATGCTGCAGGTTATCGCAACGCACCGGTACCGCCTGGTTCGGCGCGTGATGCAACCGATGCCTACCTCTGTTGCAAGCCTTCAGGATGGCGTCGTGCAGGCTACATGTGTCGCCTGCACGATGCGCAGAGTGGCGGCAACCCACCCTTTGCTCTGGAGATAACCATGGCCAGCGAACCCATTCGGGACCCCGCCAACGACCACCTGCTGACTCCGCAGAACGCAGCCTTCGTGATCATCGACTACCAACCGGTCCAGGTGAACTCCATTGCTTCCATGGACCGCCAGTTGCTGGTCAATAACATCGTCGGCGCCTCCCGTGCCGCGGTGGCCTACAAAGTGCCGATCGTCCACTCCACTGTGAATGTGAAGACCGGCCTGAACAAGCCGCCGATTCCGCAACTGCAGAAGGTGCTGGGCGACTTCCCGACCTATGACCGCACCTCGATCAACTCCTGGGAAGACGTGGAGTTCCGCGCGGCGGTGAAGGCCACTGGGCGCAAGAAGCTGATCATGACCGCGCTGTGGACCGAAGCCTGCCTGACCTTCCCGGCGCTCGACGCGCTCAAGGAAGGCTATGAGGTCTACGTCGTGGTCGATGCCGTGGGCGGCACCTCCGTTGCCGCCCACGAAGCCGCGCTGCGCCGGATCGAGCAGGCCGGTGGCAAGATGATCAGCGTTGCGCAACTGTTCTGCGAACTGCAGCGCGACTGGTCGCGCTCGGCAACTGTTCCGGCCTTCATAGACCTATTCATTCAGACGGGTGGCACGGCCGGCATCCAGTTCTCCTACGACCGCGATTGATGCGTGGGCCGGCTTGCCCCGGCCCGCATTTCTTCTCGCGCCCGCGTCCGTGCGTGTGGCGCGGGCGATCGGCCTTCGGTCGCAAAGCATCGAATACGGATTGTCGCGGCGCCACGGTCGCCGCGGCCGCAGCCCATTAGATAATCGAACCTTATCGCGAGCGCTTTACCAACTCGGAAGGCGAATGGCGGCTGTACCCCAGGAAGCAGCCCTTGCAACCGCTCGAACGCCGTTGGCCACTGTCACGTCTCGCAGTAAGCGGGTACACGGAAACAAGCACTCAGCCAAGGCGTGGTTAGCGGAAGTGAACCGGTCATCGGCACTGCCAAACGCGACAGTCAGCGACGATCGGATCGCGGCGCCTCCGCCAGCCGCAACTCCTGGGCCAGGCTGATCAACGCGCGCAATCGCGCGGGTACGAAGCGATGGCCGGAGTAATAAAGCCGCAGGCCGCCAAACGACGGGCACCATGGCACCAGCACTGGCACCAGCGCGCCGCTCTGCAATGCTTCCTCGATAAACCATTCGGAGAGAAAGCCGATGCCGAGCCCCAGCAGCACCGCCTGCTTGATGGCCCCCAACTCGTTGAGCGCAAAGCGCACCGGCAGATCCATCTGCAGTTTCTCGCCCTTGCGCTCCAGTTCCCAGTGATAGATGCCGCCGTGGGACATGCGCATGCCGATGCTCTGGTGCTTGAGGAGATCGCGCGGATGCCTGGGCGTGCCGTGACGCTTCAAGTATTCGGGCGTTGCCACCACGAGCATCCGCACATCGCGCGAGAGCGGCACGGCGATCATGTCCTGCGGAACGGATTCGGCCAGCCGGATCCCGGCGTCGAACCCTTCGGCCACCACATCGATCAGGCGCGACTCGCTCACGATGTCGATCCTCACCTCCGGATAACGCTGCGCATACACGTTGAAGAGCGGTTCGAGCAGCAGGGAAGCCACGCTCTGCGGTGCGTTGATACGCAGCGTGCCGCTTGGCACGTCTGGGCCGGTACCAGCTTCCTCGCCGGCGCTCTTGATTTCCGCCAGTGCGGGAGCAATGCGCTCCACATATCGTTGGCCCGCGTCAGTCAGGGCCACGCTGCGCGTCGAGCGATTGAATAATCGCACCCGCAGGCGGGTCTCCAGCCCCGCCACGGCGCTGCTCACGGCCGTGGTGGACATGCCCAACTCCTGCGCCGCGCCCCGGAAGCTATTGCGGCGTGCGACGGCAAGCACCACTTCCAGCTCGGTCATTCCTGTTCTGTGCATGGATTGTCCTGAATATCGGGATGCATCATCACCCGTGAGACGGCTTATCAGAACAATAAATCATTCCTAGACTGCGTTGCACATCCCACCCGAAAGGAATTCACCATGCAACGCATCGAACACATCTACATCAACGGAGAATTCGTCACGCCACATGGCCAGGAATGGTTCGACCTCTACAACCCGAGCACCGAGGCCGTCATCGGCCAGGTGCGGCTGGGCGACGCAGAGGACGCGCAGCGCGCCATCGCGGCAGCGCAGGCCGCATTCCCCGCCTGGTCACGCACCACGCGCGCAGAGCGCATCGCCGCGCTGCGGCGCATGCACAAAGCCATCGCGGCACGTGAAGACGAACTGATGGAAGCCATCCTGGTTGAATATGGCGCGCCGCTGGTGCGCGGGCGCTGGATGGCGACATACCCGGCCGACGTCATTGCCCAGGCGATAGAGGCGCTGGAGTCGTTCGTGTTCGAAGAGCAAGCGGGCGCTGCCAAGGTAATCCATACACCCGTAGGCGTCGCGGGTCTGATTACGCCGTGGAACAGTGATGCAGGGTTTATCTGCAACAAGCTGGCCACCGCACTGGCGGCCGGTTGCACCGCCGTCATCAAGCCCAGCGAAATGAGCGCGATGCAGACGCAGGTCGTGATCGAGGCGTTGCATGAAGCCGGCCTGCCCCCGGGCGTGTTCAACATCGTCAATGGCCGGGGCGACGTCGTCGGTGAGGAGATTGCGCGCAACCCTGGCGTCGCCAAGATCTCGTTCACGGGCTCGTCTGCGGTTGGCCAGCACCTCGTGGTCGCAGGAGCGGCCACGATGAAGCGCGTGACGCTGGAACTGGGTGGCAAGTCGCCCACGGTGGTGCTGGACGATGCGGACTTTGCCGCCATCATGCCGCTGGCGCTGCAGGCCGGCTTCCTCAACAGCGGTCAGGCTTGCATCGCGGGCACGCGCATTCTTGTGCCACGCAGCCGACTGACCGAGTTCGAGCAGGCCGCGAAGGCGGCGATCTCGCAAATTCGCTCCGGCGACCCGCGCGATGCCGACACCGACATCGGCCCGATGGTCAGCCGGAAACAGTGGGAACGGGTGCAGGACTACATCCGTCTTGGGCAACAGGAAGGCGCGACGCTACTGGCAGGTGGTGAAGGCCGGCCCGAAGGCATGAACACGGGATGGTTCGTGAAGCCCACGATCTTCACGCATGCCAACAATCAGATGCGCATTGCTCGCGAGGAGATCTTCGGCCCCGTGCTGACCATCATCCCCTATGACGACGAAGCCGAGGCGATTGCCATTGCCAACGACACGCGCTATGGCCTGAGCGCCCTGGTATTGGGCAAGAACCCGGAAACCTGCGAACGGGTGGCACGCCAGATCGATTCCGGCCGCGTGCTCGTCAACACCCTGGCGCACGAGCCGCGCGCACCGTTCGGAGGCTTCAAGCATTCCGGGCTCGGGCGCGAAATGGGCCGATGGGGTATCAGCGCGTATCTGGAGCCGAAGACGTTGATGACGAACGCAAGCTGAGCCCGACAGCCCGGCGCCAATCGGCGCCGGTACCTGTCGGCCGATGCCTCACGGGGTCGTCGTCAGTGCCGCGGCTTCCGCGGCACAGTCCCGCACCGGCGGCAGACCCTGGGCACGCACCTTGGCCAATTCGTCGCGCGCTGCGGCCAGATCGGCCTCGAATACCGGATCGGCATGCATACGCGCCACCGTGGCCGCCGCCACCATGCGGCCTTCATTGACGTCGCTCTGCCAGTGCACGTTGCAGGCGATGCGGCTTTGTCCGAAGGCACGGCCGCGTGCCAGGATGGCGTCCGCGCGATCGGGGGCGACCTCGGTCAGCACCAGCGCCCACGCCCAGCCCGCCGCGCTATGACCGGACGGATAGGAACCGTCCTTGGCCAGCTTGGCTTCCTCGCCGGGCGTACAGGACGGCGTGTGAGTGGCGACGAACGGACGCGTGCGGTTGTAGCGATCCTTCGCGCGGTAGGTCGCCAGGCCCGCATCGACCAGCGTCCGCCGCAGCAGCATGTACAGGCGCGGCGTCTGCGCCTCGCTGACGGGCGCGTTCAGCGCGCAGGAAAACGTGCCTGCCGCTGCCGGGAAGCTGAGGTCCGCGTCGAGTTGCGCCTGCTTCCAGCGTGCCGACCCCGGCTTGGCCCACTGGGTCTGAGCCAGCCTTGCGGTGTCCTTGTCCAGCGCGAAGGCCACCGACTCGGCCGCCGGCGGCGGTGGCACCAGCGCCAGGCTATCGGGGCGCGCTTCCGGGGCCAGGTAGCCGGCGGGAATGCCGGGACGCAGCTCCGGTACCTTGGCTGACGTGGCCGACTGGGCGGACGGATTGGCGGCGCAGCCGGCAAGCAGCCCGGCCGCTGCGGAGATCGTCAGGGCCAGCACCGCAAGGCGTGCGGGGCGCGGTGAAATCAGGGAACGGTCGGACATTGGGATCGTTTCATGTGTGGGTGTACCGGCAGGCTACCGCTGGCGCGGACATTCGAGAATCGGGCACGACCCCAAGTCGTATCGAACTTTCACCCACTCAACCGCCCACGAGCCGATCCTTCTCCGCCCCCTCGCCCATCCTTCACTGCGGCGATGTCAACCCGACCGTGCCCGATGCGCCGTAGTCAACCGGTGCATCCGCCGGACGCGGCGTCTCGCCCGCACGCTCGATCCAGCCGCCTCCCAGCGCGCGGTATAGATCGACGAGGTTGGTCAGCCGCGCAAGCCGCGCGTTGATCAGCGTCTGCCGCGATGTGTAGAGGTTGGTTTGCGCCGTGAGCACTGGCAGGAAGCTGTCCACGCCCGTCCGGTAGCGCAGTTCGGAAAGCGTGAGCGTGCGCTGGTTCGCAAAGGTGTTGCGCTCCAGCGCGGCGATCTGCTGATCGTACGTGCCGCGTGCAGCCAGCCCGTCGGCGACCTCGCGGAACGCCGACTGGATCGACTTCTCATAGCTGGCGATCTCAATGCGCTTCTCGACGTTCGCCAGTTGCAGGTTCGCGATATTCGCGCCGCCTTCGAAGATCGGCAACGTGATCTGGGGGACGAAGCTCCATGCCGTCGAGCCCGCCTTGAACAGCCCGCCAAGCGAAAGGCTCTCGGTACCGAATGCGGCAGTGAGCGAAATCTTCGGGAAGAATGCCGCTCGCGCCGCGCCGATGTTCGCGTTCGCCGCAAGCAAGGACTCCTCGGCCTGCATGATGTCCGGGCGGCGGGTAAGCAGGTCCGATGGGAGCCCCGACGGAATATCGGCCAGCAGGGCCTGGCCATCGAGCGGCAGGCCTTGCGGCAGGTCCTCCGGCAATGGCTCGCCAATCAGCAGGACGAGCGCATTCACGGCTTGCGCGCGGGCGCGCAACTGCGCCTGGAGGTTGGCCTGCGTTTGCTCCACCACACTCTGCGCCTGCCACAGGTCAAGCTCGGTACCGGTGCCGGTATCGAACTGGATCTTTGTGAGGTTGTACGAGTCCTGCGCCGTCTTGAGCGTGTCCTGCGTGACCTTGAGCAGGTCATCGTCGGACAGCAGGGTCAGGTACTGGTCCGCAACCTGCGAGACCAGCGAGATCTCCGCCGCCTTGCGCGCATAGGCCGTGGAGAGGTATTGCGCCAATGCCTGATCCTTCAGACTGCGGATACGCCCCCAGAAGTCGATTTCCCATGACGCCTGCAGGCCGACGTTGTACACGCTGTAGGGGTTGTTCTGCGTGACCTGCAGCTCCGACGGCAGGCGTGATCGGGTGTCCGTGGCCACGGCATTGATCGCGGGGAACAGTTCGGCGCGCGTGATCTGGTATTGCGCTCGGGCAGCATCGACGTTGAGCACTGAGACGCGCAGGTCGCGGTTGTTTTTCAGCGCAATCCCGACGAGCTGCTGCAGGCGCGGATCGATGAAGAAGTCGCGCCAGCCGATATCGGTCGCGGGGGCGTCATTGGCACTGCGAGGACCCTGGTCGCCCGTGGCGACACCCGGCGGCACCGCGTAGACACCACCCTGCGGAAAGGTCTCCGAAACTGGCGCGTCGGGCCGCTGATAGGACGGCGCCATGGTGCAGCCCGCGAGGAGCGCGGCGGCCGCTGCAAAGACGGTTCGCTTGTCCATGTCAGTGTCCTTCCTTGCCCGGGCCGCTATCGCCGCTTTCGCCGTTACTGCCACCGCTACCACCGTTGTCACTGTTCTCGGCATCGTGGTCGTGCGCGTGGTGCGCTTCGTAGTGCTGCAGCGCGACGTCGGGGTCTTCCTTCTCCCCGGCCACGCGCGCGCGAAGCACGACGAAGAACATCGGGATCATGAAAATGGCGAGGAATGTGGCCGTGATCATGCCGCCGATCACGCCCGTGCCGATCGCGTGCTGGCTGGCCGAACCGGCGCCATTACTGATCGCAAGCGGTGTCACGCCGAGAATAAACGCCATCGACGTCATGAGGATCGGCCGCAGCCGCAGTCGCGACGCTTCGAGCGCCGCCTCGATCGGTCCCATCTTGCCCTCAGCCTGCAGGTCCCTGGCGAACTCGACGATCAGGATGGCGTTCTTCGCGGAGAGGCCGACCGTGGTCAGCAGGCCCACCTGGAAGAACACGTCGTTTTCAAGGCCGCGCAGCGTCACCGCGAGCAGTGCACCAAGTACGCCGAGTGGCACCACCATGATGACCGCGAACGGAATCGACCAGCTCTCGTACAACGCAGCGAGGCACAGAAACACCACGAGGATCGAGATGGCGTACAGGATCGGCGCTTGCGAGCCGGACTGCCGCTCCTGGAACGACAGTCCGGTCCATTCGTACCCGATCCCGTCGGGCAGCTTCGCCGCGATCTTCTCCATGGCCGTCATCGCCTGGCCGGTGGCCTTACCTGGAGCAGCCTGGCCCTGAATCTCGATCGACGAGATGCCGTTATAACGTTCGAGCTTCGGCGATCCATAGGCCCAGTGCCCCGACGCGAACGCGCTGAACGGCACCATTCCGCCCGTGCTGTTGCGCACGTACCAGAGATGCAGATCCTCTGGCGTCATGCGGTATGGCGCATCGGCCATCGCATATACCTTCTTGATCCGGCCATCGGTGTCGAGGAAGTTGTTCACGAACGCGGACGCCCACGCGATCGAGAACGTCTGGTCCACGGCCGATGCCGTGACGCCGAGCGCGTTCGCCTTCTCCCGGTTGATATTGATCTTGAACTGCGGCGTGTCGTTCAGGCCGTTCGGCCGTACGAGGGCGAGCATCGGGTCCTTTGCCGCCATGCCAAGCAGCATGTTGCGCGCCTCCATCAGTTTCTCGTGGCCAAGGCCCGCGCGGTCCTGCAGTTCGAAGTCGAAGCCCGAGGCCGTGCCCAGCTCGGGAATCGACGGCGGATTCACCGGAAACACCATGGCGTCCTTGTAGCTGGCGTAACGTCCGAACATCCGGCCCACCAATGCCTGAACCTTCTGGTCGGCACGCTTGCGTTCCTTGTAGTCCTTCAGCCGGACGAACGCGAGACCCGAATTCTGCCCATTGCCCGCGAAGCTGAACCCGCCCACTGTGAACACCGATTCGACGATGCTGCTCTCGTCCTTCATCAGATAGTCCGCGATATTGGCGAGCGTACGCGCCGTGATCTCCTGCGTCGAACCCGACGGCGTCTGCACAAGCACAAACATCGTGCCCTGGTCCTCGTCAGGCAGGAAAGACGTCGGCAGACGCAGGTACAGCAGGCCGACCACGGCGATCACCGCGAGATAGATCACAAGCCATCGCCCCGAACGCTTGATCACGTGGTACACGCCGCTGTGGTACTTGTCGCGGCTCGTCTCGAACATCCGGTTGAACCACCCGAAAAAGCCCGTCTTCTGTTCATGGTGGCCTTTCGGGATCGGCTTGAGGATCGTCGCGCACAAGGCAGGTGTGAGGATCAGCGCCACCAGGACAGACAGCACCATGGCCGCCACGATCGTCAGCGAGAACTGGCGGTAGATCGCACCGACCGAACCGCCAGAGAACGCGACCGGCACGAACACGGCGGAGAGCACGAGCGCCACGCCGATCAGCGCGCCGGTGATCTGCCCCATCGCCTTGCGGGTGGCTTCCTTTGGCGACAGTCCCTCCTCGGCCATCACCCGTTCGACGTTCTCCACGACCACGATCGCGTCGTCCACCAGCAGGCCGATGGCGAGCACAAGCCCGAACATCGATAGCGTGTTGATCGAGAAACCCACCGCCGCCATGATCGCGAACGTACCAAGCAGCACCACCGGCACCGCGATCGTCGGAATCAGCGTCGCCCGCAGGTTCTGCAGGAACAGGTACATCACAAGGAACACCAGCACGATGCCTTCCAGCAGCGTCTTGATGACTTCCTCGATCGACAGGCGCACGAACGGCGCCGTTTCGTATGGGTACTCCGCCACCAGACCGTGAGGGAAGTACTTCGAAAGCTCCTCGATCTTCTGCCGCACGCCCATCGCGGTGTGCAGCGCGTTCGCACCGGTTGCGAGCTGGATGCCGAGCGCCGTGGCCGGATGTCCGTTGTACCTGGAATCCACGTTGTAGTTCTCGGCGCCGAGCGCGACGCGTGCCACGTCCTTCAGCCGTACCTGCGAACCATCCTGGTTCACCTTCAGGAGGATGTTGCCGAACTCCTCTGGCGTGCGCAGCAGCGTCGATTCGGTAACGGTCGCCTGGAACGACTGGCCCGGCACAGCTGGGGTGCCGCCGAGCTGACCACCCGCTATCTGCACGTTCTGGGAGGTAATCGCGCTCGTCACGTCGCTCGGAGTCAACTGGAAGTTGGTGAGCTTGTTCGGGTCCAGCCAGATGCGCATGGCGTACTGGGTGCCAAACAACGTGACGGTACCCACGCCATTGACGCGACTCAGCGGGTCCTTGATGTTCGAGGCAACGTAGTTGGCGAGGTCATAGGCGTTCATGCTCCCGTCCTGGGAGTAGAACGCCGGTACGATCAGGAAGCTGCTGCTCGATTTGGTGACGCTGATGCCGAGTTGCTGCACCACCTGCGGCAGGATCGGCGTGGCCAGCTGCAGCTTGTTCTGCACCTGCACCTGCGCAATGTCCGGGTTGGTGCCGGGCGCGAACGTCAGCGTGATCGTCGCTTGTCCGGAATCGTCACTGGTCGAGGAGAAGTACAGCAGATGGTCCAGTCCGCTCATCTGCTGTTCGATGACCTGCGTGACGGTGTCCTCCACCGTCTTGGCGGACGCGCCGGGGTAGGTCGCGGCGATCTGGATGGCCGGCGGCGCAATGGTCGGATACTGCTCCACCGGCAGCGTGAATATCGACGCACCCCCTGCCAGCATCAGGATGATGGCGATCACCCAGGCAAAGATCGGGCGATCGATGAAGAATTTTGCCATGTCGCAGGCTCCCGGTTAGTGCGCTGCGGCGGTTGCGGCGGCAGTTGCGGCGCTAGCGGGGCTGGCCGAGGGGCGACTGGCAGCGCCCGGCGGCGGCGGCAGTTGCGCGGCGACAGGCTTGACCGTCGCACCGGCGTGCACCTTTTCGACACCCTGAACGATCACGCGGTCGCCGGGATTCAGACCACTATTGACGATCCAGTTCTGGCCCTGCGCGCGCGCTGCAACGACCGGACGCGACACGACCTTGTTGTCCTTGTCTACGATGAGCACGGACGCCTGGCCCTTCTGGTCGTGCAGCACGCCCACTTGCGGCACAAGGAAGGCCGTGTCGTTGGTGCCCTCGTCGATACGCGCGCGCACGAACATGCCGGGCAGCAGCACGCGGTTGGGATTGGGGAACAGCGTGCGGATGGTGACCGACCCGGTGGTCTGGTCGACGGTGACATCGGTGAACTGCAGCTTTCCCTGCTCCGCGTAGGTACTGCCGTCCTCAAGGATCAACGTTACCTTCGCCGCGCCCGGACCGCTCGTTTTCAGCCGCCCCTCCTCGACTTCCCGGCGGAGCTTCAGACCGTCCAGACTCGATTGATTGAGGTCCACGTACATCGGGTCCATCTGCTGCACCGTGGACATCAGCGTGGCCTGGCTCGCCTGCACGTAAGCGCCCGGTGTCACCTGCGAGATACCGACCTTGCCCGTGACTGGCGAGATCACATCGGTGTAGTTCAGGTTGATCTGCGCTGCGTCCACCGCCGCCTTGCCAGCGTCGACGTCGGCTTCCGCCTGGCCCTGCGCCGCCACCGCGTTGTCATAGTCCTGCTTGCTCACCGCGCTGGCCAAAACGAGCACCTTGTAGCGCGCCACCAGTGCGTTCTGCGTGACCAGGTTCGCCCTGGCCTTCGCCAGCGAAGCCCTGGCGTTGTTGAGCGTGGCGACATACGGCGCGGGATCGATCTTGTAGAGCCGCTCGCCGGCCTTCACGTTCGAGCCCTCGATGAATTCCCTGCGCAGTACGATGCCGTCCACGCGTGCACGCACCTGCGCTACCAGGAAGGCGTTCGTGCGGCCGGGCAGCTCGGTCACGACCGGCACGGCAGTCGGCTGGACTACCACCACACCCACTTCCGGAATCTGCGGCGGCGGGGCTGACTGCTTTTGCCCACATGCGGCGAGCACAATGGCAACCGTCGCAAGGCCGATCTGGCGAAATGGCACCCGTTCCATGCGCATGAGGGGACCTCATAGGTTTGCCGAATGAAAGCAGACAGCCCGGCGGGTTCGAGAGAGACAGGCAAAACGGCCCGGGGAATCGGCGTCACGCGTGCGCGACGGCCAGCCGGTAGATGTCGGCCGATTCCAGGACCGGCTTCGTCACGCCGAGGCGCACGACATTCAGCATGGCATCGCCGATCAGTCCAGTGGTCAGAATGCTGGCGGGCGATATGCGCCGGAGCAGCACCAGCAGCGGCCTGAACACGACATACATCCACCGGTAGATCGCGGTGCGCGACTGGATGCCGCCTTCGGGAACGATCGCGGACGGCCGGAAGATGGCAACGCCTCCAAATGGCAGCCGCTGCAGCGCGTTCTCGGTTTCGCCCCGGACGCGCGCCCACATCGTCTTGCCCTGTTCGCTGCTGTCCGCGCCGGCGCCTGACACATACACCATCTTCATGCCCGGGCTGCGGGCGAGCAGCTGTTGCGCGCAATGCAGCGTGAGGTCGTAGGTGACCGCGCGGTATGCCGGCTCGGGCATGCCGAACGAAGACACGCCAACGCAAAAGAAGCATGCGTTGACATCCGCAAACATGGCACCTGTCGCTTCGAAGCGACTCAGCTCGGGAACAACGTAAACGCTCAGCCTCGGATCCACGTAACCGGGTGGTGCGCGCCGGCCCACCACGATGATCCCGGTGACGTCTCGGGCTTCAAGACACGCCCGTAATACACCTTGGCCAACCATTCCCGTCGCACCGATCAGGACAACTCGCATAGCGTTGCTCCGACGGTCGTGGCAATGCTCGCGGCGAATGGCGTATTGCCTGGCCCGCAAGCATTACGGGTTCGGCGAGCGCCTTCCGCGCCTGCAACTCGGACAATCAATGTGAATACAGTCACTCATTTATAGTAGAAAAATCCGATGCGTGATGCCGCACAACACGGCGATGCGCGTCCGCGCCCCGCTGCTGGCGCGATCTGAGCGCGAACTGAACACCGTCACAGTGGGCGTTCGCAACGACGAGTCGTGGTCTGTTTTGCGCGATGCAAGGGGGTATCGGGTTCATGCGCCGCGCTTCGACCGATAGACAGAGTTTGAAACGCAATGTCGGAGCGCATCGGATGCCCCGCGCGGGCGTCCGCACGAGTGCCACGGAACGACTGCGAGGCCTCTCTCATGCGCGGCGCGCGGCCCCAGCGTTCCGGCATCGCCCCCAGTCTTCCCGCCCAGTCGCTCATGGCGCCTTGACCGCCCCTCCCTCGCCGGCCAGCTCGACCTGTCCCGGGCCACCAGCCCGGTGCCGTCGATCGGCGAACCTGACGCGAACGCGTTTGCGGCGGAGATCCTCAAGCTACTGGGTGACGTAGCAGGCCTCTCGCAATGCACGGTCTTTGCTTATGCGTTCGGCAACCGGCCACGCACCCTGTCCGTCGCGGACCATCGCGGCGGGCGGTATCTGCGCGATGTGGCCGACACCAACGCGAGCCGGTTCCATGCGCCGGACGGCAACCAGCGCATCATGGCGACGGCCGGGCCCCGAGGGTGTCCAAGTGACAACGGTCTGATGCTGCACCAGCAGACAATCGACGAGATCGCGCATAAGGCCTACCGTGCGGCGTGCTATCGGCACCCCAACGTATCGGACCGGCAGCCCCTGCTGGTGCCGCCAGCCGAGGACATGAGGCTGTCAGTGAACCTGTATCGTGACCGCAGCCGGGGGCTGTTCTAGAAGAGCATTCGCGAGGGAACAAGGCTACCGCCGCTCTTGGGGCAAGCTGCCAGAAAACCATAAGTCTCAATGCGCGTTCTTGAACGCGCCGAGATAAACAAACGGAATCAGAACGCTGACGATCAGGATCACGCCATGGATGGCGTTTAATGGGACAAGCACCTGATCATTGGGACCGGGCGCTTTCGACGCCGGCTGACGCAGCCAAAGTCACTGCTGGAAGCGTGGGCAATGGAATGGAAGAAGCGCAAGGAAAAGCGCACCCGCTGGTACGCGTTCCTTGAACGGCCCAACTTGCTGCTCGATTGACTGGCCATTTACTGGGGCGGTCGCTGCAAACGTCTACGGAAGGCGCGGCTGCGAGCAGCGACATTGCAGGATCGGACTCCGCTGTGCCGTCGCGCCCGCTTATCAGGCATCGAAGACAACGTCCACCGGCGCGCAAATCAGTCGCTACCTCCGCAAGGGCAAGGTGCAGACCGGCTCGTCAGAGCCGGCCCTGACCGTTCAAGGGAGGTTACGAACCTACCTTGAGCTGGCCGCCACGCCCCAGGCCGCCCTTGACTTCCTGCGCCTTGTAGTTGCGCAGCGAGATCACCATGTTGTTGTAGGCGTCCATGAAAGCTGCCACTGTGGCCTTGCCTTCAGGCGTGCGGGAAAAGCCGCCAAGCCCACCGGCGGCACCGCCACCGAAGGCGCCCATCGCGGCACCGAAGTTGGTTGCCGTCGCATTGCCTTCCGAGATGGACAGCTGGACGCCCGAACGGATATCAAACATGGTCAACGTCACGACCGATGCCTTGCCCTGCATGGCCCCGCCAACGAGCGCGCCGACGCTACCCAGCAGGCCGCCCACACCGGCAACCATCTGGCCCGTGGCGTCGTTATCGATGATGATCGATGGCTCCATGTAGTAGTCAGCCGCTACGCGCTGGCCCTTCTGCTGTTTCGAACCTGCACGGAACTCGCCGGAATTGCGCTGCTTGTCGGTAATCGACGAAAGCTTGCTTTCGGTACGGTTGTTGCCAACCGACGTAATCACGAAGCAGTTCGACTGTTGCACGGCCAAGCGGATCAACGGCTCGATGGTCGTGATCTTCGTGGCTGCACCGAAGCTGGCATACCATTCCTTGCCACGGCCATCATCCACAGCGATCGTGCCCAGAGGCGCGTCGCATCGCTCCAGCGCCTGATTGGCATTCACGCTCGTTGCGCCGCCCGCGGCACCGGTTGCTGCCGTGGGTGCTGTGCCGGTACTGATCGTGCCGCCGCCCAGGTTGGCACAACCAGCCAGAGCCAGGGACGTGACCAATGCGGCCATACGCAAAGAAGTTTTCTTGTTTTTGTACATGGAATCGCTTCCTGTTGGTGGAATTGAAGCAAGAAATCTGGGGAAAGGAGAGTTAGCGCAGGTACCAGCCGGAAGGGCCCCAGACCCAGTAGTACGGAGCGCTGCTGTACCACGCAATCCAGGACGTGCGATAGGCTTCGCGCACCCGATACAGACTCTGTTCATCGTTCTTGGCGGCCTGCGCTTTTGGAAGCAGGTCCTTGGCTTCCTTGCTGCCCTTGGCGGCAGCGAGTAACAGCCAGGACTCTGCCTGCGCCGGGTCCGAGCCCATCTCCTCGAGGCCCATCAGATAAATGCGCCCAAGCGCCAACTGAGCCTGCACGTGGCCGTTGTCTCCGGCCTTGCGCAACCATTCGATGGCTTGATAACTGTTGCGCTCGACACCGTCGCCGCGCAACAGGCGCAGGCCGAGGTCATAGGCGCCGTTCGGATTGCGCTCGGCCACCTCTGTCAGCGCCTGCATGCGGCGCTCGGCATCGGTTGGTTGTGCGCTTGGCAATGTCGATACGCGCCGATCCTGCTCGGTGCAGGTGTTGCCGTTGCACAGGCGTACTGTCTGCGACCGCGGCGTCAACTGTCCTTCCGGCGTCTGTGCGCACCCGGCAAGGCCAAGAACTGCCACGGCCCCGCAACGAACAAGAATATGCATGGATACCCCCCGCCCCGAGATACGCATGCGTCTCTCGAAAATGCTATTTGTAAGTAATCGTATGAAATTGTAACAGCGCAATATGCAATCTATAAAGCTCATTGTGTGAGCCGCAAGCGCATTGTGGTGCGCATGGCACGAACGTTCGCATAGATAAGTTACTTAATATGCACAAAATGCAGACTCACGCAATTCCCCTCAAAAAAAGGTTCAACGAGGAATTC